>JASHTH010000623.1 GCA_030040655.1 Acidobacteriaceae bacterium
CTCAGCCCGTCGCGATCGTGAGCGAGGCATTTGCCAATCGCTATTGGCCGGGACAGGAAGCTGTGGGCAAACAGCTTAATTCTGACCTCACCCACCAATGGTTCACGGTCGTCGGCGTCGCGCGCGATTGCAAAGAAACCGGCCTGAATGAAAATCCCATGCCGTTTTTGTATTTGCCGCTGTCGCAGATCTACCGACCCCAGATGATCATCAATGCGCGCACGGCAGGCGATCCCTTGGCGTCGGCGAGGACGGTTGAGAATACGGTGCGCGAGCTCAACCCCGGCGTGTTGGTTTTCGATGAGACGACGGTCGAATCGAGGGACCAGTTTTCCAGCTTCGCACAGCGTGTCGCTGGAACCTTCATCGGGGCCTTCGGCCTCCTCGCTCTGGTGTTGGCCGCCATCGGGATTTATGGCGTGATTGCGTTCACCACGCGTCAGAGGACGCACGAATTCGGCATTCGCTTCGCGCTCGGCGCGACCAGTCGAGATGTGTCGCGCTTGGTGTTAGGACAGGGGTTAAGGGTGACGCTCGCAGGAGTAGGTCTGGGCCTCGCGTTATCCTGCCTTTTGACGCGTTTTCTCAAGAGTCTGCTCCTGGGTGTCACCAACACTGACGCACTGACGTTTTCCACCGTCACCCTCCTGCTCTGTGCCGTTGCCCTGTTCGCCTGCTTTATTCCCGCCCGCTGGGCGGCGCGAGTCGAGCCGACGACCGCATTGCGGCACAAATGATCCAGCGACCTCTGGTACTCCGATGTCACCCAGGGAGGCCTGGCCTCATGCCCAATCGCCAATTCACTCATCCAACAGAGCACTTCGATTGGATCACGGGAAAACCGGGAGAGCGCAGCTACGCGCCGGCATGGCGCTTCGCGCAGCCGCTAGTCAGCCATCACGCGCAGGCGCGCCGGCATGCGGTCGCTGGCCAGCTCATGGCCGCAGCGGGTGCAAAACTGATCCGTGGCGCGCACGGTGCGGTAGCAGTTGCCGCAACTGGCGGTGAGCTGGTAGTCGCACTGCGGGCAGAAGTGGAAGTCGCTCTGCACGTGCGTGGAGCAGGCCGGGCAGCGGGAGACCAGGGGCTGGCGCAAGAGAAAATACAGCACGGCGCCGATGCCGCCCGGCATCACGAAGCAGATCACCATCCAGAACCGGGAGCTCATGGCGCGGCGCGGCGCGTCTTTGCTCACGTAACCCACCATCAGGAAATAAAGCGCCGCCAGCACGCCCCAGGAAAAGTTGAAGTAAATGCGAAATCCGAGGGGCGGCGTGTGGTGGTGCGCCTGGGCGGGCAGGATCAGCCAGAAGTAGTACTCCACGAGCACGAAAGCCAGCCCCGCCGCGACGATCGACCAGGCGGGGATCAGCCGCGCATCATCATTGAATGTAATGGATTGAGGCTCGCGCTCGGGCATCGTCAGTCCGCTTGGAGATTAAGAGTAGCTTAACTCCTGTCCGAACTGACGGAAAAGCGGTTCAAGAAGTTGCGGCAAGACGACTTTCGCCTGAGGAAAGAAAGCGGCAGGACGGGGCGGTGCGTAACGAATCGGATACCACGAATCGGGCCGACCAGGCAGTTCTCAGGGGATAAAGCCCGGTTGACTCGAAGCCATTTTTCGGCGCGACGAAAGTCGCGCCCTGTTACAAAGCCTTCGGCGTGGTATCTGTCCAAAAGTTGCCTAGGACTTCTGTTTCAACCAGCCCGCCACCAGCGCCGCGGCGACCAAAGCCGGGCAGAGGATGCACACCCACAGGCTGAATTGGCTGGTCAAGTCGCCGAGATGCTCGCCGGCAATGAGATTGTCCACCGCCCACCACACCAGCGGGCCTACGGCCAGCAAAACGAGCAGAATCGAAGCCAGTGCCAAGGCGCGAACCCGCTGCCGGCCGGCCTTCTGGTCCTGCAATACACCCAGGGAGGCCAGCACCACCCCTCGTGTGCGCTGCGCCACGCTGCGCTCCCGTGCCGCCTGGCCGCCGGCCAGAGCGGTGACCAGTTGGCGGTCCGCATCGGCGTCCTTTGCAGGCCCAATCGGATTCACGCTGCCCCCAACCGCCGCCTTCCGCCGCGTTCGAGCGCGGGCTTGATCGCGGCCAGTCCGCGATAGAGCCGCGATTTCACCGTGGAAAGCGGCGCGCGCGTCACTTTCGCAATCTCTTCGAGCGACATCTCCTCATGGAAACGCAACACCAGAACCTCGCGGTACAGCGTATCCAGCGTCAACAGTGCGGCGGCAATGCGTTCCCGGTCTTCCAGGTTCGATAGCCGGTCGAACGGTGTCGGGTCGCCGTCGGCGATCTCAAAGCTCATTGGCCGGTCATCTTCACTGCCTGCTTCGAAGAGCTCGTCCAGGCTCGACATCGTCTTCTTGCGCCGCTGGTCGATCACCAGGTTGCGCGCAATGGTGAAGAGCCAGGTATCGAAGCGCGCCTGGCCGTTGAATTGGCCGCCGCGCACGAGCACCCGCATCCACACTTCCTGAAACAGATCCTCGGCCAGCTCGCGGTTGCCGGTCAAATAGAGCAGGTAGCGCAACAGACGATGCTGAAAGCGAACGATCAGCTCATCGAGCAGACCGGCGTCCTGGCGCTTGAGGCCCGCCGCCACGGCGAGGCTCTCCTGGCGCACTTGATCCTCGCTGGAAACGAGACCGGGCGCGAACCCGTCGGCACGAAGGAACAATGTCGAACTCATTCTTTTCCATTAGACGATAAAGCGGTAAGGCAAGTCACGGGAAATCCCATTCAAATGGAAAAAAGTTTCTGGATGGGAGCGAGCGCGGCCTCCCGGCCGAAATGGGATGCCCGTTATACTGATTCCTGACGCCGGCGGCACAACGCTGATTTCGTTCGAGATATGCAGGCAAGATGGGTTCGACCCGGGCGCGAAGGGGCGCGCGCACAGACGGGCTCCGGTTCAGCCACCGACTCCACATAAATCCCGGAGGGACGTTCCCAAGTGAAGCAGTTGTGGCAAAGCATTTCCACCGGTAAGGCGTCGGTGGTCGATGTGCCCGCTCCGCGAGCCGGAAACGGTCAGATTCTGGTTCGCGTGGCAGCATCTCTGATCTCGGCCGGTACGGAACGAAGCGTCGTTGAGTTTGCGGAAAAGAACCTGATCCAAAAGGCAATGGCTCGTCCCGATCAGGTGAAACAGGTCTTGGCCAAAGCCAGGCGCGAAGGCTGGATCTCCGCCGTCGAGGCCGCACGGAACCGGCTTGACTCGGAGATGGTGCTCGGCTATAGCAATGCCGGCGTGGTCATGGAAGTGGGCAACGAAGTCACCGAATTCCGCGTCGGCGATCGCGTGGCCTGCGCCGGTGGCGGTTTTGCCACGCATAGCGAAATTGTGTGCATCCCGCGCAACCTCGCCGCTGTAATACCGGAAGGTCCCGGCCTGCGCGATGTTCCTTTTGAAGAAGCGGCCTTTGCCACGGTAGCCGCAATTGGTCTTCAGGGGATCAGGCTGGCGGAGCCGCAACTTGGGGACGTCGTCGCCGTGATCGGTTTAGGTTTGATTGGCCAGGCGATCGTTCAGCTGGCCCTGGCCAATGGGTGCGTGGTGGTCGGAATGGATCCGAGCGGCGAGCGATGCAGCCTCGCGGAACGGATGGGTTGCGCTGCGACCGCCCGTTCCAACGAAGAGATGGAGGCAGTGGCTGCCCGCGCATCGAACGGCCGTGGCGTGGATTCCGTACTGATTGCCGCCGCAACTGAGAGCAGCGGTCCGGTCTCGCTGGCGGCGGAGATCGCGCGCGATCGCGCCAAAGTAGTGGCCATCGGGGCGGTCGGATTCTCTCTCCCGCGCAAGCCCTACTACATGAAAGAGCTCGATTTTCGAGTCTCCCGCTCCTACGGACCCGGGCGGTATGACGCGGAGTATGAGGAGAAGGGACGGGATTACCCGATCGGGTACGTGCGCTGGACAGAAGGCCGCAATCTCGCCGCGGTTTTGCAGCTGCTGGCTTCCGGCCGATTGGACTTTGCGCCGCTCATCACCCATCGGTTTTCGATCGACGAAGCGGATCAGGGCTATGAGCTCATCAGCGGCCGTTCCGGGCAGCCGTATTTGGGCGTTGTTATTACATATCCGCATGAGCCTTCTGCAGCGCGCCGCATTGAGTTAGCCGCTCCAACGGCGTCCGTCGCCCGCACTGCGGAGGTTCGCGTAGGAGTGATCGGGGCGGGCAATTTCGCCACGGCGACTTTGCTGCCGGCCATGAAAGCTGCGGGCGGGATCGAGTTTGCGGGCATCTGCGCCGCGGGGGGATCGAGCGCGCGCTCGGCAGGTGTGCGGCACGGATTTCGATATTGCGCCAGCGACGAGTCGGAACTGCTCGGGGACGAATCGATCCATGTCATCGCCATTTGTACACGGCATTCGGCTCATGCGCGGCAGGTTGTGGCCGCGATCCAAGCA
>JASHTH010000624.1 GCA_030040655.1 Acidobacteriaceae bacterium
GACCTCGTGCAAGCGAGAAACGGGACCATTCATTTGCTCGACTACAAGCCGGAGGCGCGCGATGTCGATCCGGTCAGCCAATTGGTGACCTATGCGCTTGCCCTGGCCTCGCGCACCCGCCTTCCGCTGAAAATGTTCAAATGTGCGTGGTTCGACGAGAGGGACTACTTCGAGTTCTTTCCGCTTCATGCGGTGCGTGACCGCGTCGTGCGATTCGATCGTGAAGCCGCGTAGGCCTCTCCTCGAGAGATTTCTGGAAATGCTCTGGAGTCCCCGACACAGGTCGAGTTATTCCGTCCGGAGAAGCACGGAGACGATAGAATGAACGGGCATGGAGATGCTCTTGAAATCGGTTTTTCCCACGGCTAAGGCAGAACCGGTTTCGTTGAAAACTTCGTCAAAAGTTTCGTCAAATTGTGCGCCGAAAGGGCTCCGATTTCGCCTCTCGGCTCCGCGCTATCCTACTGAAAACAAAAGACTCCACGCCCCGTCGATGCGCTCTTAACCGAAGGGTTGCAGGTTCGAGTCCTACCTGGGGAGCCAATCTTTCAGGTACTTGCAACCACTCTTCCTTCCGTGCTTGGTCCAAGTTGGTCCAATTGAGATTCGACCTTGAGCGCTCTTCTCTTCGGGGCTGCTCCGTTGATCGCTGTCACCTTCCCATCCAGGACTGTCGGCTTCCAGTCCGCGAGGATCTCCATCGTGCGGGAGTTCATCGCGTTCGTGACACTTGTCTCGATCGTCTGCACGTAGACGTCGCCCGTCGTTTTGATGCTCGCGCGCCGTAGACTCTTCCGCCCGAATTCTCCACGCCGTTTCTGCCAATCACTCCCAAACACTACGTTGCTACTGCTCGTTCCCACCGTTGCGTTCGCCCAAGCCGGCGGGACGCCGTTCGACACTGGACTTACAGCCCTTCAAGACCTCTTCACCGGGACCATAGCCAAGGTCGCCAGCCTGATCGCGATCGTGATCGGCGGCTACCAGTTCGCTCACGGCGAGCCGGGCGCGAAGAAATGGCCGAGTAGTTCAAGGCTTCTATGCTGGGGGAATCCTCCGAACCGTGGGTTTTCCAAACCCTCCCTTTGAAGAAAACCAGGATTCCGAGAGACGATGGCGATACGTGGAAGAGAATCCCGCAGGATGTTCGCTCTTGCCGGCTAGCACTATCTCAGTGACTTCTTCGCGTATTTGCTTGGCTTCCATGCTCATGTGAAGGCGAATGGTCTGCGAGTAACAGCAGGGAGCCATCAGCCTGTCTTCCAATTTCGCAATAGCCTTGGCCTGGTCGGGTGTCGGGGTAAGCGCGCGCACTCAAAAGTCGTTCGATCTTGTTGAAATCAGCTATGCCAGCGACGGGCTCTCCGTGCGCGGGTTGCTAATCAAGCCGAAAGAGCCGGGCAGCCGAAGATGGCCGGCGATCATCTTCAATCGCGGCGGCAACGGGCAACTGGGCAGCATCGTGAACGATGATGCAGCGCCGTGCGGTGCAATGACAAACACGTCGTGCCTGGACGTGGTGGATCTTTACCAGTTCGCCCAGGCTGGCTTTGTGGTAGTCGCTTCGAACTATCGCTACCAGGGCGCCACGTTGAAACGCGATGAGTAAGGCGGAGCGGAAGTCGACGATGTTCTGAACCTCGTGCCCACGCTGAAGTCCCTGCACTTTGTGGATCCGGAGCGCCTGGCGGACTTCGATTATTGCTTGTTCACATCGATGTAGTATAGATCGGTCGCCACCTGGAACTGATCCTTGGTCAGCGTGGTTTGCATCGACTGCCAGTGCGTGGTGGGACGGATGATCTCCCAGCGCTCGGGCGTGCCCACGCGGACCGGCATGGCAAAATCCTCTTCGTCCGCGCGCCATTTGTACATCACCATGCCGGGCGCTTCGCCACAGAGTAATTCCAGACGCGGAATCTGGGCACCCCGCAGGTACTGATTGAAGATCGGCGTGAGATTCATGCTCGTGTACTGGTTGAACCATGCGACCACGTCTTCGGTCAGGATGTTCTGATACTTGAAGTGCTGATAGAAGGCGTGCAGCAGTGCAAACCACTTGGTGTCGTCGTTTACCACGCTGCGCAGAGTATTAATCATCAGTGCGCCTTTGAAATATTGATCTTCCGTGGGCTCCGCATTAACGCCACGTTCAGCCACGATGGGGCGCAGGTTCTTGACCTTTGACCGGTATCCGCTGAGATATTTCAGAGCATCGGGTTTGCCCCACCGATACTCGACATAGAGGCTTTCGAGATAGGTCGCCCAGGCCTCATGAATCCACATGTCCGACGGATCGGCCGCGGTAATGCTGTTGCCAAACCACTCGTGGGCGCTTTCGTGAATGATGATGAAGTCGAAGCGCGTACTGATGCCGACACCCGTCCAGTCGCGGCCGAGATAGCCGTTTTCGAACAGGTTGCCGTAGGAAACCGCGCTCTGGTGCTCCATGCCGGAGTAAGGCACCTCGACGAGCTTGTAGCCGTCCTTGATGAAGGGATACTGACCGAAGTAGTGC
>JASHTH010000625.1 GCA_030040655.1 Acidobacteriaceae bacterium
CATCCTTCCGGCGCAATAGTCGATTCAGCGTGGCATCCGTGACAAATCCCGGCGTGAGGATGGTGTCGCAGCCTGGCGCCGGAGCGTTCCTATTCTGGGATGGACACAGGCCGCTGCCATCGGCCAAGAGGACCGGAGCCTCCTTGGCCGCACTCTGGTAGAGGCCCTGATTCTGGCTCGGGACACCGCTCCAGCCGATGCCGTAGAGCGGCATCCCCATGGTGTACTTCGCCGCGGGCACGCCCGCCTTCTGGTAAGCCCTCACGGTGTCGTCGATCGCACGCGCCCGATAGCGCAAAGGGTCGGCGGGGCTGTTGTAGAGCGCCGAGCTTTCGTTGGTAGTTTTCTCGCTGGGCGCCGCGTAGTCGTATCCGTCGATGGTGAGAAAGTCAACCTCATCGGCGGCGCCCTTCAGGTCGATGTTCGCATACTTCTTGGGATTCGCCGGGGAGTCGAAGGTAAGGATGTAATGGCGGCCCGTGGTGCGGCCCAACTCGTCGAGCTGGGTGCGGAACTCGTGCAGCAAGGCGGTGAAGTTCTCGCGGTCGGCGGCCAATGGAAACTCCCAGTCGATGTTGAAGCCATCGAAAAGTCCAGGCGCTTCCACGCCCGGAGCTAGATGTCCCTGGATGAAGAGACCGATGCAGGAGGCGGCCAAGGCGCGCCGTGCGGCGGGCGAAGCCGCCGCGGCGGTGAAGCCCGACACATCTCCGGCCTGCCCGCCCAGCGAGATCAGCGTTCTCAGGCGCGGATGGAGCCTCTTCAGTTCCAGCATTCCCGCGAAGTTGCCGTGAATGGAGCCGGAAAAGGGCTTTCCGTCGACGCCGAGGATCGAATCGTCCTGCCACGCTGCTTTCGGATCGTCAACCGCGCAGACCGGCGAAGCGCCCGGGGTGACGTTGCCAAAGGCGTAGATCAGGTGAGTCAGCTTCGCGGCCACGCCGGTTTTCTCCAGCGTGGCCATCGTGAAGCCCGAATACCGCACGTCCCATTCCTCGAAGTAGCCTCCGATGACACGGCCGTCCGAGCCAGACTGCGCGGACGCGGAAACCTGGGACAATGGGAGAAACAGAGCCATCGCCCTGAGACACAATGCAGGGAAGCGCTTCGCCATTGGTCTACGCGCCCTAGGGAGCCAATCGAATTTGAAGACTTTCCATATTTGCGAGGTGATTCTCCTGATTCGAAAGCATCAGCCAGATTCTAATCTCGCCGATCCCGCAAAGGGCTGACGGTATTGCAGCGGTCAGCCGCCTTCTGCGCGTTCGACAAAACGCCGCTCTCGTTTCCGACAAAGAATTCCTTGTATTGCAGCAAGCCGGGAAAAGCTTTTTGAAACTCTGTTTTCACTTGGCTGCAAAGGCGTTGTCGCCGCTGGAGGGGCGTCTTCGGTTGGAACGCCAAGTCTACCGAGTCGCGCATTACGTCCGCCTGCGATAATAAGGCATCGACTCGTTTCCTTACGTTCGCGGGGTCACTCTGCGCCAGAGCTTGCCGGATACTGTCCGCCTTCTTGTCGTTCTCCAGAGCACCGGAGAAGTCACCCCTCTTGGTGAGGACAAGCGCAATATACATATAGGTGTTGGCTAGACCCTGCCGGCTCCGGGTATCCTGCGGATCCGCATCCGCAAGAGCTCTGCGAATTGCGAGAACCCTGTGGTAGGAGTCCAACGCACCGGCAAAATCGCCCTGGTCGGCAAGAATGAAGCCGATGTCGCTGTAGGTATACGTGATGTTGTAACGTTTGATCAGGTTTTGCGGGTCAGCCTGGAGTTGCGCTTCCTCAATCGGCAGTGCCGCGCGATACTCAGCCAAAGCTCTGTCGAGTTGTTTCTTCATAATCAGAATCGCGCCCACATGCTTGTGCGCGAAGGCTACCTCGGAGAGGTCGCGGTCGCTCTTAGGATCGGCGTCCGCCAAACGCTGATAAATCGACAGCGATTTCTGATAGCAGCCCATCGCCTCATCCCACCTTCCAAGATCAGAGAAGTTCTGTCCTTTGCGTTCGTAAACCTTGCCGAAGTCAAATTGGATGCTCTGGTCATCTGGATTGGAGGCCGCCAAGGGCGCGATGATGGTGAATGCCCTCTGCAAATAGTCTTCTGCCTTGGCTTCCTCTTTGGTGCGAGAATAGGCCAAAGAAACCGACATATAGGTTTCCGCCAGCTCGCGGCGGGCGACTTTGCTTTTCGGTGAAGCAGCAACCACGTCTTCGCGCAGCTTCGCGTCGCGTAGAAAGTCGCGGAGGGCTTGCTCAGAGTTACCCACGTTGGCATCCATCGGGTTTCCCAGGACACTGCCCAGGCGGCCGTAGGCGGTCGCGAGTTCACGGAGCAATTCCGGATCCGACTTGGAGTCCGCAGCCAAGCGATCCAGGTACTCCTGCGCGCGCTGCAAGATCAGTTTTCTCGCAGCGGTGGCGCCAGGCAGATCGCGGATCGAGTCATGCACCTCGAAGATCAGGGAGTTGGCCAACTCCCGAACGTCATTGAAGCGCTTCTCCGCTCGCCGGCGTTCCTGAATTGTGGTTATCATGCCCACGGCAAGCGCGAGAACGACCAGCACAGCGGCCGCCACACCGGCCTTGTTCCTTCTCACGAATTTGGTGCTCCGGTAACGCCACGTCCTCGCCCGCGCGGCCACGGGCCGCCGTTGCAGGTAACTTTCGATATCCTCGGAAAGTTGCTGCGCTGAGGCATAGCGGTGCTGAGGCTCCTTGCGAATGGCCTTCAGAACGATGTGATCGAGGTCGCCGGAGAGCTGGCGGCGAAGCTTCTCCGGTTGCGTGCCGCGCGCGGCGCTGATCGTTTCCCGCATTGCGTGCTCGGGCTTTTCTTCCACGCGTAGCGCCTCAGGCAGCCTCCGAAAGGCAGCGCTGGGCTTTTCCGGATCGGTCTCGCAGATGGCTTGCCAGATTTCGTGCGGCGAGTGGCTGGTCAAGCGGTAGGCCGGTTGACCGCTCAGCAGTTGATAAAGCACCATTCCGAGCGAGTACACGTCCGTCGCCGTGGTGATGGGCTCGCCGCGAACCTGCTCCGGGCTGGCGTACTCCGGAGTCATCATCCGGAGCATGGTGACGGTACGGGCGCCCTCGTCCAACTGCGAATCGGGTTGCAGCAATTTCGCAATTCCGAAGTCGAGCAGCTTGGGGACGCCGTCGCCCGTGACCAGGATATTCGCGGGCTTGATGTCGCGATGCACCACCAGTCGCTGGTGAGCATAGTGAACTGCGGAACAAACTGCGCAGAACAGCCGCAGCCGATCGACAATGGAAAATCGCTGCGCGTCGCAATACTCATCGATGGGTTTTCCCTCGATGAATTCCATCACGTAGTAGGGAACGCCATCGTCCGTTGTGCCTGCGTCCAGGAGTCGGGCGATGTTGGGGTGGTCCAAGCCCGCCAATAGTTGCCTTTCGGTGCGGAACCGGTCCAGGATGAATTCCATGTCCAGCCCGGACCGGACGAGTTTGATGGCCACCTGTTTTTCGTATTCGCGGTCGGCGCGAACAGCGCGGTAGACGTCTCCCATGCCTCCGCTGGCCACCTTCTCCACGATCCGGTAGTGCGAGATTGTGCGGCCGATCCGGCGGTGCTCGTGCCGGAAGTGTTCTCCGCCGCGTTCCTCGGCAAGGCCGCCGTGGCGCGCAAGATCCATTGCCGACAGATCCATCGCCGGGGCTTCGAGGAACTTTTCTGCGCTGCTCTGCTGGTCCAGCAGGGATTCGACTTCCCGCCGAAGGGCTTCGTCACCCGCGCACATTTCGTCCAGATAGGCAGGCTGCTGGCTCGGCTCGCGCTCCAGAGCCGCATAGCACAGTTGCTCGATGCGTTGCCAGCGCTCAGGATCCATGGGGGTGCTCCACACCCATCTCTCGCAAGAGCCACAATTTGGCTAGCCGCCAGTCGCGTTTTACCGTCTCCGCCGAGACCTTCAGAATTTCGGCTGTTTCCTGCACGTTCATTCCGCCGAAGAATCGCAGCTCCACGACTTGACTCTTCCTTGGGTCCACGGCGGCCAAGCCATTCAGAGCATCATCCAAGGCGACTAAGTCGGTCGAGGGCTCGCTGGAAACATAGAGATGCTCTTCGAACGGCACTTGCTGAGCGGCGCCGCCGCGCTTCTGGTAATGCCTGGCGCGCGCAAAGTCGGTAAGAATGTGCCGCATCATTCGCGCGCAAACGGCAAGAAAATGCGCCCGGTCCTGCCACGTCGCCCCGCGGGCATCGATCAGCCGCAGGTAAACCTCATTGATCAGAGCTGTCGTCTGGATGATGTGGCCGGGCTCTTCCCGCGCCACATAGTAACGCGCCCTGCGGTGCAGCTCCGCGTAAACCAGCGGCGTCAACTTCTCCAGCGCCTGCTGATCTCCGCTGCTCCAGGCATGCAGCAGCTGCGTCACTTCATGGGTAGAAGGCGTGGCCATTCAAGTCCCGATTTTGGGGTAGCCCTGGTGCTTCGCAGGCTATCACATTTTTCTCGACGCTTTCCATACGCTCCAGCTTCCCACCAACTGCCCAGAGATTCTCTTTTTGCACCCTTAACCGTTTCACCGAAGTTTCTCGCTCCTGCAAATAGAAGACAGTTCTGCAGGTAACAGGGGGATGATTCTTCCCGCAGAAAGGTGGACGAGCATGAAGTCGAGAGCAAAGCTGTCTGGGTCTCACCTGCGGGAGTTGGCTTGGCGAGCTGCGGTTATTTGCACCATTCTATGCAGCAGCCTGGGCGCGGGCGCCCAGTTTACCAATAGGTCTTTCTCCGCGGATAAGGTCGTCACAAGTCGCGGCAAAACAACAACCGCAAAAGTGTACGCGACGCCCACTGCCTCCCGCACCGAGGGAATGCAGGACGGGAAGAAGTTCATCGCCATCGAGCGCTTCGACCGCAAGGTTATTTGGTCGCTCATGCCCGACCAGAAGCTCTACCTCGAGATGGCAATGCCTGACGGAGCAGAAGCGGCCGCTGCATTGAAGGACACCGTCAAGGGTGTTCAGGCGAAGCATGAATCCCTCGGTTCGGAGCAAGTGGACGGCTTTCTTTGCGAGAAAACCCGGACGACGGTGACTTGGGAAGGGATAACTGGAACTTCAACCGAGTGGGCGGCCAAGGAATTAGGCGGGTTCGTCGTGAAAAAGCAGGACGATACGTCGGGAGAGATCACCGCATACAAGAACATTCAACTCGGTCCGCAAGATCCGTCGCTCTTCGAACTCCCCGCCGACTACAAGAAAATGAGCCTTTCCGGAGAGCAATGAGGGTTCGCTGGAGAGCAATTGAACAAACAAGGAGCAGGCCATGAGTTCCAAGATCCTATCCAAGCCAACGAACGCGGCTTCGATGCTGCTGCTGGCGCTTGTATTTCTCTCCACGCAGTTCGCCCGGGCCGCTGACAATCCAGGCCCCGGCGCAAGGAGGGATTCAGAAAACAGCGCCGGCGCAAAGGCTGTGAAGACAGGCAACGTCACCGAGGCGAAGCAGGAAAGTGCAGATGAGCAGGCTCCCGCGTCCGGGCAAGAGGCTTCCTCGGATGGGCGGCACGAGGGCATCAAGGTTCACGGCCACTGGACGATCGAAGTGCGCAACCCCGACGGCACCGTGGTCACGCACCGCGAGTTCGAGAATTCACTGGTGCAAGTCGGTGGGGGATATTTGGCGATCCTGCTCAGCCGGGAACAGACCGCCGGGCCGTGGAAGGTATTCTTCGGCGGCGGTTCGTCGGGGCTCTGTGGAAATAACGGAGTATGCACAGTGGGCGAGAACTATTACCAGAACGATGATTCGGAAAACCTGGTGGTCACGGGGCCGGCCATACCGCCCTCAACTTCCTTCACATTCTCAATGACCGGGAGCGTAAAAGTGCCGGACGCCGGCACCGTAAAGGAAGTGTCGACCTATCTTGGGACTTGTCCGGCGGATGTAGCGCCCTCTGCCTGTGCAGCAAAGGGGAGCCTGAACGTTCTCGCTCCACACCAATTCAGCGGAACGACTCTGAGCAGCCCGGTGAGCGTGGCGGCAGGCCAAACCGTTCAGATCACAGTCGTCTTCAGCTTCTCCTAGAGGAGAAGCCATGAAGTTGCGGCGAGAGAAACGGTCTTTGGGCGCGTGAAGGGAGACAGCTTCGTGGGTGAATACGGTCGGCGACGATGGGAACTGGCTGCATGGCTGGCCCTGCTCACGCTTTGCGCAGCGGAAGTCTCCGGCCTGTGCGGCCCGCTCCGGCGTTTTTCCAGCCTCACGCAGTTACGCCGAGTCAGCCGAACGGGAATCCCGCGAAGCCGGCGCAGAGGCATGTGGCGCAGAAGCACATCGTTGCTCACTCTGGCAGTTGCGCTGTTCTTCGGCGCCACCGGCGTGTGTGCGGCGCCTGCGCGAAGGCAACAGTCCATCGGAAATGTTTCGGCGTGGGGATATAACGGCTACGGCCAATTGGGCAACGGTACAACCAACAATAGCGACTCGCCGGTGCAAGTACCCAATCTTCCCGGCGTGGTGGCCATCGCCGGCGGGCACCTCCACAGCCTGGCGCTAAGGAGCGACGGCACCGTCTGGGCCTGGGGCGCAAACGGCGCCGGCCAGTTGGGAAATGGCACCACTGTAAATAGCGACTCGCCGGTGCAGGTCATCACTGCGTCCGGACCCGCTCTCTCCGGCGCGGTAGCCATTGCCGGGTACGACCAAAGCCTGGCGCTGATGAGCAACGGCACGGTCTGGGCCTGGGGCGAGAACTCCGATGGGCAATTGGGCAACGGTACAACCACCAATAGCGTCGCACCCGTCGCGGTAAGTAATCTTTCCGGGGTGATCGCCATCGCCGCTGGGGCTTATCACAGCCTGGCGCTGAAGAGCGATGGCACGGTATGGGCCTGGGGGAACAACGCGAGCGGGCAGCTAGGCAACGGGACAACAACCAATAGCGTCACGCCCGTCCAGGTGAGTAATCTTTCCGATGCGGTAGCCATCGCCGCCGGCGCCTATGACAGCATCGCTCTTGAGAGCGACGGCACGGTCTGGACCTGGGGCACTGACGGCCCTCCCGGTGAGTCGGGGACGACCACAAACGAATCGCCGGTCCAGGTAAGCGGGCTCTCCGGCGTGGCATCGGTCGCTGCCGGATTTGCCCATTTCCTCGCGCTCGAGACTGACGGCACGGTTTGGGCCTTTGGCGATAACGAATATGGTGAGTTGGGCAACGGCACAACCAGCCTGGCACCGAGTAGCACGCCCGTCCAGGTGAGCAACATCTCCGGCGTAGAAGCCATAACCGGGGCCGGTTTCAGCAGCCTGGCGCTCACCTCCAACGGTACGCTCTGGGCCTGGGGCGCTAACGGCGGCCAGTTTGGAAACGGCACTACCGCAGCCAGCAGCACGCCCGTCCAGGTTCCCAATTTCTCCGGCGTGGTAGCCATCTCCGGCGGATATGCCCACGTATTGGCGCTGCAAAGCCAGGCCGGCAGTGAGGCTTGGGGTTATAACTACTATGGTGCACTGGGCAACGGCACGACTACGAGCAGTGACACGCCCGTCCCGGTGAGCAACCTCTCGGGTCTCGCAGCCATCGCCGCCGGAGGGAGCCACAGCCTGGCGCTGACGAGCGGCGGCACAGTCCAGGACTGGGGCGATAACAGTTGTGGCCAGTTGGGCAATGGGACCACCACCAATAGCGACACACCCGTGCCAGTGAGCAACCTCTCTGGCGTTACAGCCATTGCCGGTGGTGGATGTCACAGCCTGGCGTTGATGAACGACGGCACGGTCCAGGCCTGGGGAGATAACTCAGGCGGTGAATTGGGCAACGGCACGACCACCAGTAGCGACACGCCCGTTTCGGTGAGCAATCTATCCGGCGTGGTGGCAATCTCTGCCGGTGCGGCTCACAGTTTGGCATTGACCAGCGACGGCACGGTCTGGGCCTGGGGAGATAACTCAGGCGGCGAATTGGGCAACGGCACGTATACCAATAGCGACACGCCGGTTCAGGTGAGCAATCTCTCCAGCATGGTAGCCATCGCCGGCGGGTTCTATTACAGTCTGGCGGTCAAGAGCGACGGCACGGTCTGGGCCTGGGGCTCTAACCCCTATGGCGAGTTGGGCAACGGTACGACCACCAGCAGCCTCACGCCTGTGCAAGTAAGTGGCCTTTCCCGCGTGATGGCCATCGCCTGCGGGGACTACCACGCCCTGGCTCTCAAGAGCGACGGCAGCGTCTGGGCCTGGGGATTTAACGAGTACGGGGAGTTGGGCAATGACACGACCACCAATAGCCTCACACCCGTACAGGTGAGCGGCATTTCCGGTGCGGCAGCCATCGGCGGCGGCGATGCGTACAGTCTGGCATTGATGAGCGATGGCACCGCCTGGGCCTGGGGCGCTAACTCGTATGGTCAGTTGGGCAACGGCACAACCACCCAGAGCCTCACGCCTGTGCAAGTGAGCGATCTTTCCGGCGTTGCGGCCGTCGCTGCGGGGTCCTACCACGGCCTGGCGCTTGCCCTCCCCGCCGTCACTGGCCAGGCTCCAGCCATCACGAGCGCAAACAATGCAACCTTCGCGGTCGGCCAGGCGGCATCCTTCACCGTAACCACCAGTGGCTCTCCTACGCCCAGCCTCACCGAGAATGGAGCGCTGCCGCAAGGTCTGACGTTCGTCGATAACGGCAATGGCACCGGCACACTTGCCGGTACACTGGCCGCCGGAACCGTGGGGATCTATAGCATCACACTCACGGCAGAAAACGGAGTTGTTCCGAACGCGACCCAGGCCTTTACCCTCACCGTGGCCAAGGCGGGCACGGCAACGACGCTGACCGCATCGCCGAATCCGGCAAATTCGGCCCAGACGGTAACACTGATAGCCAATGTGACCGTGGTTGCTCCCGGCGCCGGCAAGCCATCCGGGACCGTAACCTTCTCTGAGAACGGCGCCGCGCTGGCGTGCAGCGGGGGCAGTCAAACGGTCTCCGCCGGCCAGGCGACCTGCGAGTACAGGTTTAGCGCGCAAGGCGCTCACCTCCTGTTGGCCTCCTACAGCGGAGACGCTGATTTTGACTCCAGCAGCGGAACGACCACGCTTACGGTCACCGCGCCACCGACTACGGTGGCAATTCTCGACAATGAGTCCATCACCGTGATGGACACCGAGTCATGGCCCGATGTTTTCGCCAGCGAAGCCATCACAGTGTCCGACGCAGTATTCGTCACCTCACTCATCGATATTGGCGCGCCCGTTGCGTTCCTGTCCGCAGGCAGCCTGGGCTTCGGAGAGGTCGCGGCGGGGCAAACGACGACACGATCCGTCGTTTTCTCGGATATCGGCGAGTCGCCGCTGATCCTATCCTCGGCAACGATTCCGGAAGGTTCGGCCTTCGCGATTTCTCAAATCGCTTGCTCCAATGGCGCTTCATCCTTGCCAACTGAGCTCCCGGTGGGCGGCGCCTGCAGCTTCACGATCTCCTACACGGCGCCGGCGGGTTTGGCGCCTAACGCCGCCATGACATTCACCGACAACGCGGCCCTGAGCAACTTCGCCAGCACTCCGAAGGGCTCCGTTTATACGCAGACCCTCGCGCTGAACGGCGCCGGCTCCAGCACTCTGCCTCCACCCCAGCCACCGCCAATTGTGCCGGTCCTGGATAAGGAGACCATCACCGCGACTGACGAGGAGCCATTTCCGGATGTCTTTGATCAGGAAACAATCGGCGTGACCGATCAGGTGACAGTTGCCGTATCGGGCAACCCGGCGAGCGCCACGCCGGTCTCGGCGTCAGTGATTCCGCGCCGATGGCCGCCTGCACCTAACCCCGTCCGAATAGCCCCTGAATGATTGGCTACAGGCGGCGTTGTGTTGAGCATCACTGAAGCCTCGAACCGGGAGTGGTAGACCAAATTTGACCCAAGAGTGACAGCGGCTTTGGGAGGGTATGCGTCATGCGCGGCAAGCGCCCCACGAGCCGGCGGGAATTTCTGCGCAACTGCATTGCCGGAACACTAAGTCTTTCCTCGGCTCAGGATTTGTTTTCGTCCAATCCCTCGCGGCCCTTGCTGTTTCCCGTGAAATCGCGAGTCGTGATCGCCAGGGATCCGCTCCTTCGCGGCCTGTGGCTCGCCAAAATTCCATCCGGACGATTCCTGTTCGTCTGAATGACAGTTGGGAGGGTATCATACCTGCACTCTCTGCGGTTGC
>JASHTH010000626.1 GCA_030040655.1 Acidobacteriaceae bacterium
AATCGAGCCAGACTGTAATCCCGCGCAGGAGGCTTTTCCGCCATGACTCGCAATACCCCATCTATCAAGCCATGGGCCCTCACTTGTTTTCTTCTACAGTGCCTGCTGGCGCTTGGGCTGAGCGTAGAGCATCTCCACGCAAAGCAGCTTCCGGACGCGGAAAATAATGAAGAATATGTAAATGTCCAATTTATAAATGTAGATAATCTACATGGAGCTGCGGTACTAACTCCTACCAGTTGCGTGGTCACGAGCGGTCCCGCCAGATGTTCCGAAGGCGCGGGTTTTGAGCAGGTTGGAATGTCGGGGACCTTGTATTCAGGAGGGCCGCAGTCGATCGCGACGGTAAGGCTTTACGTGGATGAAGAAACTGGGAATTGGACGATCACACAGAATGCCAAGACTCCTGGCCCATCGGGTTCGTGCACAGAGAAGCAACCTTGCGGGGGAATGGCAAATGTAACTGCGTCTTGGGCGGTTCAGAGTTCGACGGCGATTGCGGCTATCGTGAATGGAGACGTGGTTGCGACTGGGTTGAAAACTGCAGGGGTTGCCGACTTCACTTGGGCGACCAGCCTCACCACCAGCACGGGCAACGTCATTGGCGCGGTTGGCCCTTTTTGCCTATGGGCCTCGCCATTCAATTCGGGGCCGCAGTGTCCCGTTCCTCAACCGAGCGGTTGGGGCACGATCGTGGGGACAAGTGCGGCTGCGACCGCCTTCGCGGCGTTCAACGCTCCCCCACCCTCTCATAACTCCCGTAATATACTTGGCGGTCAGTCATACGTTTCGTGCAGTGTTAACGCCTGCAATGCCACAGCAACAACAGAGGTCGACTATTGGCCGCTCGCCGGCTTGAACGCGTGTGAGCCCCGGGCGGATGTTACTGTTCACTCCGTTAATGGAACGCCTACAATCTCTGCGCAATTCATACCTATAGAAGAGACGCTTTCTCAGGCCGCAAAGGCTTGCGGCTTCGACCACTTCGACTGGCAGCAGTGGATCATAAACCTGGCTTGTCCCAGTCCGTACGAGCTCCCAAAAGATACTTCCACAGAGGAGGTTCCTCTCAGTAATAGATGCTCAAGTACGACAAAAACACCGGGCGCCCTGATGGTCGGAGCCACGGGACCCTACGTTTACGATCCTCCACCGAACGGGTATGCGGGGGCTCTTGCCGGCTACGACCCTGCCCCTTATTACTACCCGAAAAGCATCGCAACCTCACAATGTGCGAACAATAACATCAACGGCGTGGATTACAACCCCTTTGCGCCAGACGGCCATCAGATTGCAGTTAACTATGAAAACGAGATTTTGTCGTACTCCGATCAGCCCGATGATCCGTGTCTCGGGTCCGAAGGGAATACAAAGGAGGAATGCGGCCACTCCCATGTTCTCGCCGGTCTGAACTATCTGGAGTTTGGAACAGCTCTCGTCGGCGTCAATAACGGAAAGTCCACGCCTCTAGCCGAATGGACATGGAAAGACACCTTCGACGGGTCGGATGGCGGCATAGCCGTCACGAGCAAATCGGGTAATGTGACCCTAAACCCGCCTGCTCATTCTGTGCCACCGTGCAAAGCCGCGAGCCAATCGGATCATGTAGCCTTGGAAAAGCCCCATGAGCGAAACCAGGACTAACATCGCGACTGTTTACTGAGAATGCGCTATGGCAGTTTAAGAAATTCTGTAGACGAAGAAAGATCGCTGAGTCGACGCGACCAGCAGGGAGCGCCGACCTTGAGCAGCATTCCAAAGGGACACACTATTTCTTAAACTGCCCTAATTCCCTCGCCGCGCTGAGTCAAGTCGACTCATCGTTTCTGCTTCGAATACAGGATTTCCTAAAACGGCACTGCCTGCCTACTTCAACGTGAAATTCCCCGTCGCCGGCAGGCTGGGTAAATAACCCTTCGCTGTGGCGATGGCTTTGATGGTGACCGGTTTCGTGATTTTGATTCCGGCTTTGGGGAAGACCGGCGAAGTGGGCTTGGGAGCCGAGCCGTTGGCGGTGTAATGAATCACCGCGCCGTGAGTGCTGTCGGTGATCTTCACGATTGTGCCCGATGCGACCGCCCCTCCCGCAGGTTTGATCACCGGCTTGGCCGCGGGCTTCTCGATGGTGATCGTGGCCGTTGCGACGGTGCTGTTCTTGTAACCGGGTTCGACCGCGATCGCCTGGATGACTTCGGTGGACGCGACCACGATCGGCTTGGAGTAGATTGCGGATGTGCTGGTGGGCGTTTTTCCGTTGGTGGTGTAGTGGATGACTGCTTGTGGCGACTTCTTGTCGGTGATCGTTACGGTCAGCGTTTTTGCGTTCGTGGCAGTGCCAACCGAGAGTGTTGGAGTTGCCGCCTGGAAGGCGTAGGTTGCCGACGTAACTTCGCTCGGGATATAGCTCGAAGCCGTCGCAAAGGCCCGAATGGTCTCGTCGGCATTGACTTCGATGGGTCCGGTGTACTTTGTCGAGCTGGTCGTCGGCGTTGCCCCGTCGGTGGTGTAGTA
>JASHTH010000627.1 GCA_030040655.1 Acidobacteriaceae bacterium
GTGTAGTCGGGCGGCTTGATGCCCTTCACCCGCATGTAAACCTCGGCCTGTCCGCGATGGTGCGCGGTGTGCGTGAAGTACGCCCACAGCCACTCGAAGCCGGTCATGTTGCGCGCCGGAGGGCCCTCGATGCTGTCCAGCCGCTCCGGAGTCATGGCGGCCACGGCCTTGTTGCAGAAATCGAAAGTCTGGTTCAGGAAAGCAACGGCGTCGTCCTTCGCGACCTCAGGCTTGGGCGCCTTGGCCTTGGCCCATTCGGCGATCTTCGCAGGCATATCCGGGTGTGGCAGGCCGCTGGCGACCGCGCAAGCGCCTTCATCGGCAACGCCGATGTGCGCCATCAATTGACCAAAGCTCATCTCCTCGGGGTTGGGGCGGAAACTGTAGTCCTCGGCGGGCATGGCATTAGCGACGGCGATCGTGAATTCGCCGGAGGTCTTCCAGTGCTTGGCGAGTGCATCTTTCACGCTGTTTTGGGCCATTGCGGGAGCGGCAACGGCCAGGAGCACCGCTGCAAAACAGATGGGAAAGTTCGTTTTCATCGCGATTCGGTCAGCCTTTCTCCGGGCTTTCCAAAGCTACCACATGAACCGTGGGCAAAGGTGCCCCTTCAACGTCGATTGATCACAAAAACCCCTTTTGCATCCTCAGTTCGCAGCCAGGCTCTCATCCAGAAACTCGAGCGTCCTGGGAATTGGCGTCGAGCGACGATTGTCATTGCCTGCGGGAGTTCCGCCCGGATTCATGGCGACTCCGGAAACGGGGCGCGGGATGGCGCCAGGCCAGCCGTAATCCCGCGCAAAACAAAGAATTTTGCCGCGCCCGCACTTCCAAGATGCGGTACACTCCTCTGTGCCCACAGACCCAGGAATCTCCGCGCTGATCGAAAACGCGCTGGCCGCCGGTGTGCCCGAGCCGTCGCTGATCGGGATTCTGACCGCCCGCGGCTGGCCGGAGAAGGAGATCTATAACGCTCTCGCCGAGCACTACGAGCGCTCTCTCGGCATTCGGATTCCGCAGCGCGCCGGCTCCACTGCTTCGGCCAAAGACGCGTTTTTCTACCTGCTCATCTTCTCCACGCTGGGAACGTGGACCTTCGCGGTTGGATCGCTGGCCTTTGTCCTCATCGAACGCTGGCTGCCCGATGCTCTTTTCGCGGGCGTCCAGGCTATCGATAACGAAGAGATCACCTGGTCGCTCGCGGCCATCCTCGTGGCCTTTCCATTGTTTTTGCTGGTCTCGCGCGCCGTCGCCAGAGAAGCTGCCCGCCAACCGGAAAAGCTGGATTCAGCGGTCAGAAAATGGCTTACCTACCTGGCGCTGGTGATTGCCGCCTGCGTGATGATGGGCGACCTGATCGCGGCGCTCGGCTATCTGCTGCGCGGCGAGCTGACCTCGCGGTTTTTGGCCAAGGCCTGCGTGGTTCTGGCGATTTCCGGCGGCGTTTTCGCGTATTATTTTGCGGGCTTGAGAAAGACCGACGATGCCGCTTCGGCGGCCCGCCGCAACCTGCTTGCGGCGGCTGCTTCGTCCATCGTGGTGGTGCTGATGGTGATTCTCGGCTTCTGGCAGATGGGAGCGCCGGCCGGCCAGCGGCAGATGCGCGCCGACGGGCAGCGCGTGCGCGATCTTTACGAGCTCAGCAATCGGATCGACAACTATTGGAGCGCGCACAACTCACAGCTCCCATCGGGACTCGACCAGCTTCCCGGCAGGCGGACTACGGACCCTGTGACGCACGCACCGTATCTCTACTCTCGTGGACAAGGGAACGAATACCAACTCTGCGCGACCTTCGCGCGGAGCAGCGAAAGCGGCGGAGCGGTTCCGGGAACCGGCCCCGATGAGTGGACGCATCCGGCGGGAAATCAGTGCTACAACCTCGACGCCAACGTGAGAATGCCCTACCCCGCGCAATACAACGCATATTGAAGGGCGAGGGGTCAGAATTGCCGGACGGGGTTGTGTCGACGCACGTCCGGCAGGGTGAAATCACCCTTCGAGATGCTCGTGGATCAGCCGCTCCACCAGCGGCGTCAATTCCTCGCCGGTGCGCGGTAGCACAAAGCGCGCGCCGTCCCAGTCGAGCTTGAAGCTGGTGGCGCGGGCCGAGATCCAGATCTGGCGCACCGGCGTGTTGGGAGTGATGACGAACTTGCCTTCCGGCTCCTCGAAAACCACGTTCAGCGCGCCGCTTTGCTCCTCGACTTCAAAGCCGGCGTCCGCGCTCTCTTCGAGCGCGATCAGGCGTTGCTTGAGGGCTTCGAGCGCAGCGTCCGCGTGGCGGCGGAACTGGACCTCGTCCAACATGGACTCAGTGTAGCAATTCCTTCGGGAATGCCTGGCCGACCGGCAGTGGGTTAGTTTGAGATTTCGGGCTTCAGCCCATACGCTATTTGGCCTGCGCGCGATGCGCCGTCTTATTTTCCATGCTTGGCCGCGACAAAGTGGTGGGCCACATCGCGGACAAAGGGAACCGCGCCAGGCGGCACAGCAACATCGCCCTTCAGGATCGAATTGAAGCTGTACGCCTGGCCGTAGTAGGTCGCAGTGTCGTCGGAGTTCTGGCTCACGCTGGTGCCGTCAAGATCGATCCCGGCAAAGAGTCCCCGGCTGCGCGAGTAGGTGAGCAATTCGGCACTCATCTTCCAGTTGGTCGCGGCCTGGGTGTTGCGGCCCACGGGACCGGCCGATGCCGCCGCGTCTCCGCCGATCTTGAATTTGTCCCTGAGCAGATCCTGAAAGCCTTTCTCGTTCACCGCGACAAGCACCAGGTCGGTGGCCTGGCCGCCAATCTGCAATCCCCAGGAACCGCCGGCCATGCGGATAAAGACGGGCGCGCTCCAGCCGTGGCCGGTGCGGCAGGTGACCACGCCCTGCCCGTATTGCGCGCCGAAGACAAACGCCCCCTTGATGAAGCTGGGCACCACGCCGACGCAGGTGGCCTGGGCCAGGATGTTCATGGGAATGCTGCGGTCCTGGGCGGCCAT
>JASHTH010000628.1 GCA_030040655.1 Acidobacteriaceae bacterium
GTCTTCCCACACCACCATCGACGCGACGGTCTCCGCGCCCTGAATGTGCGAGATGTCGAAGCACTCGATGCGGCGCGGCAGCTCGGGAAGCATCAGCGCGTCGGCCAGCGCTTCCTGGATCGCCTTGCGCGAAGGCTCCAGCACGCGGAAGCGCTGCATGTACGACTGCTTGGCGTTCTGCCCGGCGAGATCGACCAGCGAGCGCTTTTCTCCGCGTTGCGGCACGGCGATCTCGATCCGATGCCCGGTGCGCTCGGCGAGCATCGCGGCCAGAGCCGCGCGATCGTCGAAGTCGACCGGCACCAGGATAGTGCGCGGAACGTAATGCTGGTCGATGTAGAGCTGCTTGAGCAGCGCCGAGAAAACATGGCCTGCATGGAACGCCGAATCCTGATCTCCGATCTCTGCCCCCTGATCTTTGTTCTCTGATCTCTGTCCCCTGATCTCTAATCCCTGTTCCCTATTCCCTATTCCCTGTTCCCTTTCTTCCGCCGCTTCCATCACCTCATCGAGATCTTCCCAAAAAAACTCGCGCCGGTCCACGATCTTGCCTCCACGCATGTGAAAGAGATTCACGGCCAGGCATCCGGCTTCGAAGTGATAGCCGAAGACGTCGGCGTCGTCGTCCTGCTCGGCCGTGGCGATACGCTGCTTCTCCTGCAGCTGGTGCACGGTCGAGAGCTGGTCGCGTAGGCGCGCCGCGGCCTCAAACTGCTCGGCCTCCGCCGCCGCCAGCATGCGCGCCGTCAGCGTGCGCTCGAGTTCCGCCTGCTTGCCTTCGAGAAAAAGCTGCGCGTCGCGAACCGCCTGCTGGTACGCTTCGGGCGTGGTCAGCCCCTCCACGCACGGCCCCAGGCAGCGATGAATGTAGTACTGCAGGCAGGCGCGCGGATAATAACGCGATAAGTCGACCTTGCAACTGGGCAGCAGAAAGCTGCGATGGATGAGCTCGACGACGCGATAGGCCAGATTGCCGGGAAAGTACGGGCCGTAGTACGCCGAGCCGTCCTTGCGCAGCCGCCGCGTGACAAAGACCTTGGGAAAGCGATCGGCGAGCGTCAGCTTCACGTAAGGGTAAGTCTTGTCATCGCGCAGCAGGATGTTGAAGCGCGGCTTGCGCTGCTTGATCAGGTTGTTTTCCAGAGCCAGCGCCTCGTGCTCGTTGGCCACCAGGATGTATTCGATATCGACGGCCTCGCGCATCAGCGAGCCCGTCTTGGCGTTGGCCTGCGCGGCCTCCATCAAGTACGACCTCACGCGCGAGCGCAGGCTCTTGGCCTTGCCGACGTAGATCACGTCGCCTTCGGCATCCTTGTAGAGATACACGCCCGGCTGCGTGGGAAGTGTGCGGATTTTCTCGTAGAGGTCCACGGATGGGCTCGGTGGCGGCAGCGCCAGTTTCTAGAATAGCGGCTTTGGCGAGCCGGCATCCGGGTGGTTTGTGAAACTGGGAAGTACGGGATTCAGCCTGTACATTTTCCTCCCCAAAAAGACTCGTTAGCTTCACAGGCTGCGGAGAAACTGGCTCTATGGCCAGTTTTGAAAGGGCTTTATGGCAGTTTAGGAAATAATGTAGCCGGAGAAGAAACGCCAAGTCGACGCGACTACCGGGGTCCCCAACGACACGTCTTCGTTGTTGGGGTGGGACCAACAGGGAGCAACGGCCTTGAGCGGCATCCAAGCGGACACACTACTTCCTAAACTGTCCTAGCCGTGCCGAACAATTGCTTTCTTTTTGATCTTTCTCGCGGGCTCCAGCCCGTGAGAAGCCTATTCTGCGGCCTTTTTCCGCAGCCTCTTTGTCCCGGGAAAAAACTGACGCACCACCCGCGCCTCGGTAGCTTCTGCGTTGCCAAAGCACCTTACGACTTTCGTGCCAGCAGGAACAACACAGGTGACACAAGTCACAAGGAGTGGTGCGGTAGCAGGCTACGCTGCACTTACCGCCATGGACCAGGGGCCCCCAAGCATGAACCTCACCCAGCTCATCTCAAAGCTGATCGAGATCGGAAGGGCGGCCCGGCAGGACGCTCCAATCGTCCACCCTCTGGTCATCGAAGCTCAAGATTACGCGCTCGCCGTCCAACGCGAAATCCTCACGTTGCTCCAGGAAAACCAGCAGCTTCGCGCTTCGTCATTGCGCTGACCGGAATTGAGAGTGGTTGTTCTGCCGAAACATCCTCGACAAGCCCGTAGGTGATTTGGCCCATAGGACTCCGGTCTTGCAGCCTTTGTGGAAAACTGGCACATTTCCCTTGCATCGAGTACCCCGGAGCGACTCCACGACAACGCAGAAGAACTGCGTTTTGTCGTTGCCGTAGGGCAAACCTTACCCTTCCGCGTAAAAACTACATCCCTCGGGGCCGCCGTCCCATTCGCTTGTTCCCCCGTTAACCGTCTCCTTTTTCAGTCAATTGCGCGGCATTCGATCATTGGCTGCGTGCTTGCACCCACGCCTGTAACCCGAGACCTCGGACGCGTGCAATGTTCGTGTCGGCGGGGGAAGGCATCGGATCGATATTCCGCTGGCATCCAAGCGGAAGGAGGAAAGTGAATTATGGGAAAGTATCGGCTCGGAATCGCAGTTGCGGCTTTGGCGCTGATGGGCGCGACCGGCTGCGCGACCAAGAATTGGGTCCACACTCAAACCGCGCCCCTGGCCGAGCAGACCACGCAGCTCGAAGATAAGACAGCAGACAACAATCGCCAGATTAAAGACGTAGACAGCCGCGCCCAGGCCGGCATCCAGCAGGCGCAGAGCGCCGCGGACGCCGCCAACCAGAACGCGCAGAACGCAACCAAATCGGCAGGCGACGCGCAAACTGCGGCCAATGACGCCGTCAACCGCGCCGACTCGCTCGAAAGCGTCGTGAAGGGCCTGGACAACTACAAGCAGATGGCCGACGTCACCGTGAACTTCGGCTTCGACAAGGCCGTGCTCACCAAGGACGATCAGGCTCAACTGGATTCCTTCGCCTCTCAGCTCGGCAACGCCAAGAGCTTCATCCTCGAAGTGACCGGCGGAACCGACTCGACCGGCCCGGCGCAGTACAACTACGACCTGAGCCAGCGCCGTGCCGACGCAGTCGTGCAGTATCTCGCGTCCAAGTACTCCATTCCTGCGCGGCGGTTTTATCTGATCGGCATCGGCAAGGACGAGATGGTGGCGCCCAACGACACCGCCGACGGCCGCCACAAGAATCGGCGCGTGGAAGTGCAGATGCTCACCAACATGAGCGGTCAGGAGCCGCAAGCGCCGGCTCCAGCGGCAGGCTCCGGGAAGTAATCGGCCGTCGATTTCTCCCCAGCAGTCAAAGGCTCCGGCATCCCCGACGGAGCCTTTTTCTTTTGCGCCTCGAGAGAGCTGAAGGACCCTCACTGCCGAATGTGTTCTTGCCGCACCTCGGCGGCCGTAAACAGCCGCAGAAACGGCGCGCCATTCGCTGCGGCTTCCACCGCCGGCCGGCCGTTGGCCTCTTCGCGCTCCACGATGCAGACCACCGCGGCGACCTTCATACCGGCCTCGCGCGCAGCCTCGATGGCCGCAATCGTCGAGGCGCCCGTGGTGCACACGTCATCGACAATCACCACGCGCGCGCCCTCACGGCAAAAGCCTTCGATGCGGCGTCCGGCCCCGTGCGTCTTCTCCGCTTTGCGCACGATGAATCCGTGAATCAGCGGCGCACCTGGATGCGAAAGCGCGCGCCACGCGCTGGCCGTGGCCACATTGGACACGATCGGGTCCGC
>JASHTH010000629.1 GCA_030040655.1 Acidobacteriaceae bacterium
ACCAAGATCGATGTCGCGAATCCCGAAAAGCTGAAGAAGCTCAGCGCGCACGTCAAGCGCCGCAAGCTTGAGTTTCACGCCATCTCGGCCGTCACCGGTCAGGGAATCGAGGATCTGAAATGGGCACTGGCGAAGCGGCTGCGCGAGGCAAGCTCGGGTAGCGAAGAAACAGTCAGGCTTCCATCGCTTTGAAGCCAAGCTCCCGCGCAGCATCGATCAGACGAATGTCCCCAGAGATGAACGGACGGTTTCGCGGTTTGCCGGTACACCACACCCACGCGGCAGAAAGCTGAAGCGCATCCGCGGCGGTTAACGGAAAGCGTCCAGTGAACGTCTCCGCTTTATCGCGGATCGCGTCACTTGGTTCGATCTCTCTCCACCCTCGCCGCAGGCGATCGAGGGCAACCTGCCCCTGCACGCGTCCATTGGGAGTTATCTGCCCCATGCACAGTAGTCGGGCTATCGCGCTCTGAATCTCAACCGGAGAACCCCACCAGACCGTCTTTGCATATCTGGCGTTCAATACCTCCGCGGCAGAACTCCCATTTTGACGGACACAAAGCCGCACCAGCGAACTCGAATCCCAAAAGGCCAGGTCCATTTACCGCTCACCTTTAGCCCAGGCAATTGCTTCTTCCATCGCCCGTTTCGAAACGGCCGGCCTCGGAAGCTTTCGGAATTCTTTCTCATCGAATTCTTCAAGCGCCGGCTTCATCTGTCCCGTCGCGATCAAGTACGCCTCTTCGGCGGCATAGTCGCCATCTTTGGGCATCGCGATTGGCACGATCCGCGCTACGGGTACGTTGCGGTCGCGGACGACAATCTCCTCGCCGTTCCTGACGCGCTGTAGATACGCACTCAATTGGTTTCTCAATGAACCAATGTTGACGGATCTCATTTGCCGATTGTACCGCGATTTGGCTAACTTGGCCAAGTCGGCTCGAGCCCCTCACACCATCGCCCGCTCTTTCACGGTGAGGTATTGATTCAGCACCGACGAAGTCAGCGCGCCGGGATTGAGGTCCATGGTCAGCGCGCCCTGGTCGTGGAGGCGGGCAAGCAGCAGCTCTCGGCGGCCGGCCATCTCCTGCGCCGCGGCGGAGAGGAACATCTGCTCGACATTATTCGGCCGGGCCGAGGCGATCTGCTCCACCTCCGGTTGGGCCATGGCGACGAAAAGCAGCACGTGACGGCGCAGAAGCTGTAAAGCGCCGTCGATGACCTCGGGCCGCATCGCGGTTTCGGCCAGATCGGTGATCCACAGAATGAGTGCACGGCGCGGTTGCAGGCGGTTGAGCGTGGCAGTGGCGCGCAGGTGATCGGCTTCGCCGGCCTCGGCGCGAAGCTGCGCGAGCGATTCGATCAACTGGCGAAGATGAGCCGCGCCGCGGCTGGGCAGCAGGCGCTGCTGAACACCCTGGCCGTAGCCCAGCAGGCCGACGCGGTCGCCGGAGTAGAGCGCGAGCTGCGCGAGCGCGACGGCCGTGGTGCAGGCGAAATCGAGCTTGGAGTGGATTCGTCGGCCCGGCGCCGGAGTCGGGCCCAGCATTGCCGGAACCGGCGCGAGCGGCTCGGACATAAAGACAGCTACGCGCGAGCGCATCAGCCGGCCGCAGTCCAGCACGATCCAAACCGGCTGGCTTCTCTCCGTCTGGTACTGGCGCGTGATCGGCTCGCCGCGGCGGGCGGTTGCCGTCCAGCAGATATCGCGCAGGTCGTCTCCCTCGCGGTACTCGCGCAGGCTCTCGAAGTCGCGTCCCAGACCGCGTTGGCGCGCCTGGCGCAGTTGCAGTTCGATCTGGCGGCTGCGCGCGAGAAATATCTGCTGTTCCTCGCCGGTGCGCAGCGCCGGATAGACGCGCACGGTTTGCACCAGCGGCGCTTTGGCCCAGCGTTCCAGCAGGCCCAACGGCGAACGGTAGCGAAGATAGAGCCAGCCGGTCTCGCAGTCGCCGCGTTCCCGCGGATGAATTCGATAACGCACCTTGGCCGGCACTCGGGGAAAAGCAGTAAGCCGATGTGTGGCAGGCGAATCCACGAGAGCACGGGGAAGGTCGTCGACGAGCCGGCATTCGACGATCGTGGCCCCGCGATTTTCGACAACCAGCTCGATTTCGGTCTCGGAATCGAGGGCAGGGGCGTTGGACCACGATCGCTCGGCGACAAACTGCGACGTTCCCGGCAGGCGCGCGCCGTCGAGCGCAGCGGCGATCAGCACGAGCGCATCCCACGCCGACATGGCGAAGGCAAAGCGCCAATGCCAGAAGCCGGGAATCAACCACAGGAAGCCGGCAATCAGGAGGGCGATGGTTCGCGGCGTCAAAGCAAAGGCCCAGCGGCGACGGCGCTCACTGGCGGCGCGGATGGGGTCGGGGTGAAGGGAAGGAGAGATCATGGAGCGCCTTCAGAAAAGGTCCAAAGCGATTTGCAGGGCCCGATCCAACATGGTCCGCTTCGAAGAGGATAGCGATCCGATATATCGCGTGAGGCCGGATTTGGGAATGCTCGCCAGATTATCGCAATGGATCCAGCTCCCGTGTTTCAGCCCCTCCTCCGGTCCAACACTAACCTGCGTAGCCAGTCCCTGTCCGTTGGTATAAATCGGCGCGCAGATCACCATGGAAAATCTCGAATCGATCAGGGACTGACGGCTGACGATTACAAACGCTCGGTATCTCTTCGTATCGTTGGGCGGTTGATGAATGCGATAGATCTCGCCTCGCTGCATTCGTCCTCACTCTTCCGTCTCAAATTCGATTGGCGCCTGATAGCGGAGCACATCCTCCGCTTCGCGGTTTAGCGCCTCGGCATTCTCGTTAATCAGCCTCAGATCGCGCTCGTAGATCGCATGGCGGATCTTTTGCTTGAAATATTCCCGCAGAATTTCCTCGATGAAGGCTGATCGGGAAGACTTGGAGCCCGCGTCGCGGTCGATTTGGGCGAGAAGGTCGGAGGAGAGTGTTACCGAAGTCTTCTGCTTCATACTACGATCATACTCCCGAATTGAATCCGCCGCGAAAATTACGAATCACTGCCTCGGCACCGGCGCTCCGGCGATGACGTCGGTCAGCACGCGGTCGGCGTCGAAGCCTTCCAGCTCTGCCTCGGGCTTGAGCATCACGCGGTGGCGCAGCACGGGTACCACGGCGCGCTTGACGTCGTCGGGGACGAGGTAATCGCGGCTATCGAAAGCGGCGGCAGCCTGCGCGACGAGCATCAGGCTCAGGGCCGCGCGGGGGCTGGCGCCGAGCAGCAATGTGGGCCACTCGCGCGTTCGCCGCGCGATGGAGAGAATGTAGCCATAGAGCTCGGGCTCGATGCGGATGGCGCGAACCTCGGCCCGCGCCGCGGCCAACAGGTCCGCAGGGATGGGCGAGATGGCAGCGTCTTCAAGGAGGCCCGCGCCGGTGCCTGCGTGATGCCGCTCGAGGATCTGCATTTCGTCCTGCTCGGCCGGATACGCCATGCGAATTTTGAGCAGAAAGCGATCGAGCTGTGCCTCGGGCAATGGATAAGTGCCTTCGAATTCGACGGGATTCTGCGTGGCGAAGACGGTGAACCAGGCCGGCAGCGGGCGGCGCGTGCCGTCGCTCGTTACCTGGCGCTCTTCCATGCACTCCAGCAGCGCGGCCTGCGTCCGCGGGGGCATGCGATTGATTTCGTCGACGAGCAGAAGATCGGTAAAGACCGGGCCGGCATGAAACGTGAACGCATCGGCGCCGGGGCGCAGAATCGAAGTGCCGAGAATGTCGGCTGGCATCAGGTCGGGCGTAGCCTGAATGCGCTGGAAGCCCAGGCCGAGCAGGCGGCTGAGAGCCTTGACCATCAGCGTCTTGGCGATGCCCGGCACGCCTTCGAGCAGCGCATGGCCCTGGCAGAGGATGGCGATCAGCACTTCTTCGATCGCTTCGCGCTGGCCGGAGATCACGCGACCCAACTGGGTGCGCGCGTGCGCGATAAGTTCGTTCGTCGCGCGCAAGGCATGCGGCTGATCGGTGGGCGTCGCGGCGCTCCCCGATTCGGACGCGCCGGCGATTTCGTTCTCTGTCGGCTCTTCGCTCATGAAGTCCTTCCCTCGGCGATAACGTCGGAATGACTGCCGTGCGCGGCCAAGGCGGCGAGCTGTTCCTGATGCGTGTGAAGCATTTGTACCAGCTTAAGCGCCTGGCGCGGGTTTACGCTTTCGCCCCAGGCGGCTTCTTCGCACGCCGTCAAATCGTCTTCGAGTGCGGCGCCTATTCCAGGGAATCGCCTGCGAAGCACTGGAGCCAGTTCGGCTGCGCTCAGCTTTTGCACGCGCAATCCGCATCGGCGCAGGCTGAAGCGCCGGAAACGCTCCCAGGCCACGGCAACGGCCGCCGACGCCGCGCCTGCATTCTTGTAAAGCGAGCCCAGAGCTTCGAGAAATTCGATCGGCGTGGCGCGCGGCTCAACCGGCAGCTCTCTCACCGGCCCGCTGCGCCGGCTGAAACTGAGCACAACGAGAAGCGCAAGGCCCGCGAGTCCAACATAAAGCGTGTTGAGCGCGGCTCCTCCGGCGTATGACCACTCCGATTTCACTTCGCCATGAAGGGACTCGTCCCAATAGAATTTGCGGCCCTCGCGCGACCCCAGCGAATTGAGGAAGAGATCGAGATCATTATTGCGCGAGATCGAAGCGTTTTCGAGCGGCGTGGAACTGGCCCACCAGACCACATGGCCCTTTTGCCAGTCGTATTCGACGACGGCAGGTTGGCCGGCGCAACTGTATTGCACGCGATAGGCGGGATTGCCGACCCTCCACCCGGCTTCGGGCGTCATCCAAACTTCGCCGGAGCCGGAGAGCGGGTCAAGCCCCTGGGGATCGAGCTTGCACGCCGCAAAGCGCAGCTCTTCGGATGCCTCGCTGGCGCCGAGGGGAAGGATGAATCCGCCCCAGAACCCGGTGGCGAGAACGCGGCCGCCACGCTCCACGATTTGTCGCACCGCCTTGATATCGGAGCTCTCGGTAGTGAACGGCTGGGCCAAGATGACGACCGTTTCCGGGCCGGCGCTTTCCGCAAGCTCGCTGAGCGGTCGTTCCCATCGCTCCACGGGGTAGCCGGCGCGCAGCAGCATTTCGTACGCGGCGCGCGCGCCGTGCCGACCGGAGAGATACGTCGACGGCAGCGGATTGCTGTTGCTGTTGCCGCTGGGCAGCAGAAATCCCGAGACCACCGCCAGCCCGATGGCGATGCCCACGCACCACAACAGCAGCTTGCGGTCCTTGGCGTCGAGCGCTGAGAGTGGGCTCATGACACACCCCTAACGTTGCCGGCTCCAGCGCCCACTCCGCCGTCGATGAGGCTTGTCGCAAGTTGCTCTGAAGCGCGATAGTCCCTCTCGCTGGCCGCTCGCCCTCCGTACCAGATGCGCTCGAAACTGCCGGTGAGCGACGCGAGTCCTGGCCGGCGCGAATCGCCGGGCGCAACGAGGGCAAGATATTCGCGTGGAGTACGCGCGCGGTCCGCAGGCCAAAGGCGCTTCGACTCCAAGCGCGAGATCGCCGCCCAGTAGACGGAATGAATAGCCTCGCGCCACTTGCGCTCATCGGCGGCGCGGCGGGCATCTTCGAGCCAAAGCTGCCAGTCGCGCGCCGAAGCGGCATCCGGCGCAGGCGCGCTCTGCTCGGGCACCAGGCGAATGCGCCACCGGCGTTCGAGCTGCAGCAGACCCCAGATCAGTCCCACGCACGCGGCGATCACAAATCCCCACACTGCCACGCGGCCAATCCAGCGCGACTTCGCGCTGAAGCTGGCCACGCGATAGAAGAAACGGTTGATCGCATTGCCGATTTTCTCCAGGATCGTGTCGCGCGGCGAGGGCTCGTCGAGATTGCGGAACTCGCGCCCGGCGAGCACTTTGACCAGCTCCTCGCGCTCTTCGCTGTGCGCGGGCATAGCGTTGGCCGCGCCCCCGGCTTGAGCCTGGTCGCGAGTGAGGCGCGCATCGGCGTCCTTGAGAAGTTGCGAAGTGGTAGGCTTGGGCGGGCGCACGCCGGAGAGATTGGGCAGAGCCTGCGCCGTTGCATCGGGTTTTTCGGCCGGTTGGTCCGTCAGTTGCGCTCGCAGAAGCAGCGCCCGCAGCCAGTCATACGAAATGAGCCGCCGCTTGGAGTGCGCGTCTTCGGTCACCGGCACGCGATCGTCGGGGCCGACCAATGTGGGGTCGCAGGTCTTGGTGTCGCGCGCCTTGGCGCAGGCATCAACGATGGCTGCCAGCGCCTGCAGATGCTGGCGATATTCGTCGAGCGAGGCGCCGCGCGAGGCGCTGGCCGGCGGAGCCGCGGAAGACGCGGGCTGCGCATGGGCCCTTGCGAATCCGCAAGCCGCGAGCGCAGAAAACAGCGATAACAAAAGAAACGAGCGCTCGTTCATCGCAGCTCGACGCATGATTCTCTCTATATCAAAACGCTCGGCTGAGCTCAAATTCAGCTACTTCAGGTTACCGAAACTGCAAGTGTCGATCCCGCGTGGCCTGATGTGCAAATGCACGACTCTTCTCGAAAGCCAAGAGCTCCCCGACTGGACAACGATGGGCACATTCGCCGGACAAAACCCATCGAGTCTCGCGACAATACGATAGCTACCAGGCGGTATGTCCTTGAAATCGAACTTCCCGTCCGCTCCGGCTATCGCAGATGACACGAGTAAGTGATCCTTCTCCGTAAAGATACCGACCTCGACAGGAACCGCAACGCCTTCATCATCACTTGCAAAACCGCGAACGGAATGCAGCTTCAACGGTGGAGGATCGATTTGATTGTGATCCTCGTAAGCGATTTCGATTCCTGCCGTTTGCTGAGCCGCAAGATAAAAACTCATCCCAAGCGAAAGCAAAAACAGATAGTGCATTGGGCGGCCCTTGATCATCGCGGTTCACTAAGTCCCTCACGGCCCCGGATGAATCCAGATCGCATTCCCGCCGCCGGGCGCCAAGTGCACTTCGAGCACGCTGTCCTTGGTGACGCCAAGCTTGGAAAAGCTGGTGTGCGTGGGCTCGGTCGCAGCATCCTGCGCGTCGGAATACATTTCGGCCGTATAGTCGCCGTCGCCCAGGAAGCTGAATGAGATGCTCACGTCGCGTTCGGTCCAGTTGTTAATCGACCCGACGTACCAGTCCTTGCCGCTGCGGCGCGCCAGGGTGATCGTCTCCATCGGCTTGCCGCTGACTACCTTCACCTCATCCCATGTGGCCGGCACTCGCTTGATGAAGTCGAACTCCGGCTGGCCCTGGTAGTGCTCGGGATAGTCGGAGACCATCTCGAACGGGCTCTCAAAGATGACGTACAGCGCCAGTTCGTGGGCGCGCGTGCCCAGTCCCATGGGCTCGACCATGCGCGGCACAAAGTTTTCCCGCGTGCTGTTTCCGAAAGCTCCGGGCGTATAGTCCATGGGCCCGGCAAGCATGCGCGTGAAAGGCAGCGTGGCGTCGTGCAGCGGCGAAGTGCGCGCGCTCCATTTCAGATACTCCTTGCCCATCACGCCCTCGCGCGTGATCAGGTTGGGCCAGGTGCGGCGCAGGCCGTCGGGCTTGTAAGCGCCGTGGAAGTCGATCATCAGATGATGCGCCGCCGCGGCCTCGACGACGCGATGATAGAAGGCCACCATCTGCTGGTCGTCGCGATTCATGAAGTCGATCTTCACGCCGGCAATGCCCCACTTCTCGTAGAGCGGAAAGGCCTGATCCATGTACTTGTCCACCGAACTCCAATGCGCCCAGAGCCACAGCTTCACGTGCTTCTCGTTGGCATAACTGAGCAGGCCGGTCATATCCACATCGGAGTTGACCTTGGTGATATCGGCCATCGAATCGTTCTCGCCGATCTTGCCTTGCGCGGGAGCGCCCGCCCATCCGGCGTCGATGAGCATGTAAGGAAAGCCCGAGGCCGAGGCGAAGTCGATGTAATGCTTCATCGTTGCCGTGTTCATCCCGGGTTTAAAGTCCGCGCCCGGCGCGGCGTCGCCGCTCCACCAGTCCCACGCCGACTTGCCCGCCTTGATCCACGAGGCATCGGAGATGCGCGAAGGGGGATTGAGATTGAGCACGATATTCGACTCGATCAGGCGCCCCGGCTCGTCGCCGATCATCAGCACGCGCCAGGGGCTGGTCACGGGCGCCGTCGCGTCGACCGCGACGCCCTGCTCGTCGATGCGCGGCGAGAGCTCCGCGCGCACCCCGAATCGCTCCTTGCTTTTGCGCACGTACATGCCCGCATAGTTGTCGATATTGGCCTCGGTGATCGCCACCCAGCCGATGCCCGGCTCGTCGGCGAGAAAGGGCAGGCCGATCAGCCAGTCCGGATGCAGCCCGCTCACTTGCCGCTGCACGTATTCGTCCTCATACGGAGTCTGAAAACCGTCGAGAATCAGCGGATACGTCGTTGCATCCTTCGCATAATTGAACTGCGTCAGCTCGTGGGCGATCTTCACCTGCTTCAGCGCAACCTGATCGGGAATGACGTAGCGGAATGCCGCGCCGTCGTCGAAGACGCGCGCTTCGATCCACAGCTCGCGCCCTTGCGCGTCCTTGAAATCGGCGCGGACCACGTTGCAGTGGTTCACCACCGTACTGGTTTTGCCCACGGGGATCGTGTAGGTCTCATTCACCGTGTCGTTGCGCGTGTCCACGCGGTGCATACCGATGCCCAGCATGAGTTCTGCCGCTGTTTCTGCCGGCGCATTCTTCTTTTTCTTTTCGGGCGGCGGGGCCAGCTCCAGGCCGAGCTCGGACTCTTCGATGAGCCGCTTGCCGTGGAATTCGACGGCATAGCGCAATCCGGAAGAGAGCGGAATGGTCTGATTGCCGGCCGGCGCGGGCGCGGTCGGCGAAGCTTCCCAAAGAAGCAACGCAATCTGCCCGTTGGGCGAAGTCACTTTGAGCGGAATCTGCTCCTGGGCCCGCAGCGACACAACTCCGAGAGCAAGAGAGGCAACAACGCAGGTGAAAAGGACGCGTGCGTACGGCATGGCTCCTCCGTGGAAAGCGGATTTGATCCAGCGTCTGCTACGGTGTTTTCCGGACCGCGCCAGTATACTCTGCGGCAGCGCATGCGAACGCGGCTCTCAGGTTCGGTCGAGAATCTCCTGCGGCGTCATCGGCCGTAGGACTGCTCTCATGCGGGCTCTCCCGCCGGCGGCGCTTCCGGCAACATGCCGCTCTCGCGGAACCGTTGGTCGCAGTAAAGCACCCCCAGCGCCGTGGTATAGCCGGCGTAAGGAAAGGCATATATGACCAGCACCACTACAGCGAGCAAGACGAGCCCGAAGGGGAGGACGACAATCGCCGACTGAAGCGGAGAAAGATGGAGCGGTCTCGTAATCGAGATTGCGGCGACTGCGGAAAGCACGAGGGCAGCCATGCATGCCAAGAAGACGGCGTAGTTGACCGCATAGACCACCAGAAGCACGACGAAGATGCGGCCTTTGGCGCCTCGGGTGAGCGCTTTGCTGCGGCGGAGCGCCTCGGCCGGACGCAGATCCTCGAAGACACAAGCGGGAAACGACAGGCAGAGATAAAGAAAGGCGAAGAGCGCGTAGATGTCCCCGCCGAGAATCAGCAAGACAGCGAATGGGATGAGGAGGAAGAATCCAACCGGCGGGGCGTGCGGCTGCGCGGGAAATCCCAAGAAAAGCAGCAGCGTCGCGCCGACCATCGCGGCGCCTGCATAGACCGGCCCAACGACCATGAGAGCGGCGAGAAACATCAGCCCGATGTAGCGGCCGGCTCGCGCCAGAGCCACGGCCCAGGCTTCTTTCCAGGTAAGGGCATGCCCGATCATGGTGCGCACGACTGCATACGACGAGGCCGCCGCATATAGCGCGCATACCGGGAAGATGGCAACGAAACCGAGGAACGACGAAATGGTGAGCCAGGCGATCGTCCGCGGGTCCGGCGGCCCAGCATGGCCTCGTAGACGAGGCACGACAGAGAGCATTGTTATGCCGAAAGCCACTGCAAAGAACGCCCCCATCGCGAGAGCCGGAACCACCGCAATCCCGAGATAGAGCTGCAGATTGGCGCGGAGCAATCGGAAAACACGGTCGAGAATCTGACCCAGCGTCATGCCGACGCCGGGCATGGATGCGGGATTGCCCGCGCCCTGTGGGTAAGGTCCTGGCGGATAGCCTGCGCCGCTCATGTCGTCTCCTTCGTTGCTCCGGCTTCTGGCCCCGCCGCTTCCAGCGCACCCGAGGGAATCGCAATTGCTGCGTGGTCGAGGGGTGTCATCCAGGGCTCAGGGACCAAGCCTTCACGAGGCGCTGGAGCGGGCGGCATCAGCCCGGCCCGCTGCATCAACCACTCGATATCGAAGCCCTCTTTGCGAATGCGCTGATCGTAATAAAAGAGGACAAGCGCAATTCCATACACAGGCTTGGTCAACGCCTGTACCACGAAGCCCGACGCATAATAGACAAAAAGCACGATCATTCCCATGGTCTGCTCTTGCTGCGCATTGCGCGTGCCGGGAATGACCATCATGGCGACCGTGACGATCATCGCCAGTCCGACGGAGAGGATCCAGGTCAGCGCCACGGTAAGCATGTAGAGCGCCAGCACGCGCCAGCGTGTGCCCTTGCTCAGCGCGCTGCTGCGCTTAAGTGCCGTCCATGCGCCGATCTGCTCAATCACGCCGGCAGGAAAGGCGAGGCTCAGACGAAGCAGCATCCAGACGGTATACGCCATGAGGCCGATCGCGACCAGAACGATAAAAAGCCCGGTGAAGGGCAGGGCATACAAACCAGCGCCGCGTGCCAGTACCGCGATGGCGGCGGATAGCATTACCGATCCGGTCCACACGGCGATGGGAACGCCCCACACGATGACGGCCTGCAGCAGATAGAGCCCGACGTACCGCCAGCCGCGCTTCCAGATGGCTTTGTACGCCGCACGGATGGTGATCTTCTCATCGAAGTAGGCGCGGTTTACCGCTTGAGTCATTGCGGCCGAGGCCAGCGCGGTCGCCCCGACAAAGACCGGCAGCGCGAGCGCGACCACGGCCGCCACAAATATCCCCGCAGTTAGGCCCACCTCCACCTGCGAGTTCGGGATTTTGAATCTCGACCCCAACCATGCAAGAAAGAGAAACGCGCCCGAGGCTACGACCAGAATCACTCCCGTGGGGATGGCCGAAATCCCCAAGAAGACCAGGAACCGAGACCGGTAGAGGCTGATCGTTCGGTCGAGGATCTCGCCGAGGTTCAGCGGCCGCGGCGCCTCATTCATGCGCGTTGCCCGCATCCCGCGGCGGTTCGGGCGATGCAAACTGCAGCGGGCCGCCCTGAGCGTGCGCTGGCTCAACCGGTGGGAAAGCGATGGCCGGAGGCGCGGAAAGCCCGGCGGCCTCCATCATCCATTCAATGTCGTAGCCCTCCTTGCGCACGCGCTGGTCATAGTAGAAGAGCGTGAGTCCAGTGGCGAGGATGGGCGTGATAAAGGTATTGGTGCCAAAGGCGACGCACTGCTGCAGGATGCGCAGCCCGATGGGCAACTGCTGATGGTGCCTTATAGTTTCAAAGAAAAAGAAGCTCTGCGTGACCATCACCAGGCCAATCTCGATAGCAGCGACCAGCAGCGCCAGCCCGAGAATTCTCCAGCGCGACCATTTGCTCAGCTCCACGCTGCGGCGGATGGCGGCGCGGGCCTTCAGGTTTTCCACCACGCAGGCGGGTACGGCCAGAGCGTAGCGCAGCCACATGAAGATGCCGTAGATGAACGCGGGAGCCAGCAGAAGAATAAGGATGATGACGATGAGGCCGAAGGCGATCAGGGCCGATCCCGGCGCGGCCGGAGGGACTGGCGGAGCGGCCCCGACGCGCGGCAAAAGCCCCTTTACGCGCATGTAGATGGCAGCCCCGATAAACGCGGCATAGATCAGGATCACCGGCAGCCAGGCATAGATCAGCGTTAGAAAACCAAGCCACAGGTAGCGGCCTAACTTGGGCAAGATGCTGCGGTATGCGCCGCGAATGGTGGCTGGCTGCCCCAGGTGCAGCCAGGCGACGGCGCGATTGTTGGCGGCCACAGCGATGCCGCCGAAGATGAAAGTGACGATCCAAGTCATCAGCACCCATACCCCGGTCATCCACAGCAGTTGCCGGTACATGTGCTCCACGCGCATCCACTCCTGAACGCCGGTCTGCGCCAGACCCACCAAAAGCAGGACCCCGGCATACACCGCGGCAATTCCCGCGAAGAGCAGGAAGTGGGTGCGATAAAGCTGGGCCGTGCGATCGAGAATCTCGCCCAGCGTCATGGGGCGAAGGCTGGTTTCCATCGTTGTCGCCTGCCGCGTGCGGAGTGAACGCTTGGCGGGATAGTAGCATAGGCGCAAAAACACGTTGGTGGGATTGCATTTCCCGCGCAAGTCATCGAATTTGTAAACAAATAAACTTTTTCATCTCCTTACGATAAACTGGTGTCCCCCAGATGAGTTACTCCCAGATCTCCGTTAACGAGCTTGCCCAGGTCTGCGCGAATTCCGCCGACGCGGCCGAGTGGGAGGAATTTTTGCGCCGCACGACGCCACTGGCTTCGGTGGTGGTTTCCCGCATCGCCCGTTTGTGGGC
>JASHTH010000630.1 GCA_030040655.1 Acidobacteriaceae bacterium
GCATCCTGGTGCGCCCTTGTCGATTGTGCAGGCTGGGCAAACGTTCCGCGTCGTACGCTATAACGGTGACCGGGAGAATCAATGGACAGCATTCATTGAAGCTCAAAATGCATTTCATGGTCATAGCAACACATTCTTTACAGTCGTTCTTCGCGCGCACAAAACGTCGATATACGTCGATGGAGTCGCTGCCCAAATCTCCCTTCTCGCCGGAGATTCGATCCAAAACCTGACGGGAAGGCTGGTGCTGGCCGCGTCTCCGCATGCCGGGAATAGCTGGGACGGGGCAATTCTTGGACTTGCGATTTATCAGAGCGAACTAACGGCCGAGCAAGTAGCACGGGACTATTCTTCATGGACACACGGTGAGAAGCCTGCCCTAGACCCCGCGAAGCATGAAATCGCGCTGTACATCTTCGATGAGCATTCCGGCCGAATTGCCCATAACAGCCTTGATGCGACTACCAATCTGCGGCTGCCCGAGAGATACACCGTGCTTGACCACCCTTTTCTCACACCTGCTTGGATACCTTTCCGATTTGGACCCCCGGGCTGGGATTATTGGGAGGATGACCTTATAAATGTCGCAGGATTCATTCCGTTTGGGTTCTTCCTTTTGAATTTCCTCTCACTGATGCGGCCAGGTCGCGCTTTAATAGTGTTGGTCATTGCAATTGGATTTGCGCTAAGCTTTGTGATCGAAACACTGCAGTGGTTGCTCCCCACTCGGGACTCGGGCATGACAGATTTGATCACGAACACGATTGGTACGGCCGTCGGAGCCGTTCTTTATCGTTCTCCGCACTTAAATCGTGTGTGGCGGCAAGCGGAAAGCTGCCTCGCAACTGTGAGCAAGTGCGCTGTTGGCTTCTGCAGAATTCAGGACGAACGATACCCAAATTGAGCTCTGGGGAGCTTGATGCTCATATGTGGAATAAGAAAGGAATCGTCCAAGGCGTCATGCGTTCAGGAATTCTCGATGAGCGCGTGCTAGGATCAACAACTCACCAACATTGGAGAATGGAGAGTATGAACACGACTTTGCATATGCCCCAGCAGTCGAGGAACGAATCGCACTTGTCGATTCAACAAGAGGTCAAAGGCATGATCGACGACCTGATGGCGTCGCTGCCTGAGCCGAACAGTTTAACCAGCGAAGAGAGGCGCGGGCTGATCGCGCGCTACAGCACGGTGCTGGAGGGAAACTTCATCTACTGGATGACGGCATCTTTGATCGCTGTCAAGTCGGATGAGGCGCGGGAAGAGTTGCTCGAGAATCTGCATGAAGAGGTTCGCGACGCGCATCCCGACATGCTGCGCCGGTTTGCCATTGCAGCTCACGCTTTTCCGACCGACAAGGACGCGCTGGACGTGAATGACGACCTGACCAAGATGCGTCTTTTTCTGGGCAAGCTCTCGGCTGTGCAATCGTTGACGACGATGGCATTTTTTGAGGGCTTCATTCAACGGTTCATGGGTTATCTTGCCGGCCTGGCGGCGGCACAGGGCTCGACGGAAATGGAATATACCGACGTGCATGGTGTTTGCGACATTGAACACACAGAAGGCCTATTCCGTGCTCTGAAGAGTGAGATGGCGATCAATCCACTTGCCGAAGGCCAGGAATTGTATGAGGGAGCACGTTTGCTTCGCAAGCTGATGGAGAAAGTCATCTTCAATGACAAGGTGTTGCAAGCTGCGTAAATTCACCTGCCGACTTCGATATTCCGGACGTTGATTTCGGATTCGGCATTTGTGCGCCAAAATTCCCCATTCTCAATTCTTCCCCCACCGAACAGCGAAACAGAAGTGTCTCTGGCGCTTCGGCGCCAAGGGATTTCTGTCTTGGAAAGAGAGATCCATATCAGATGGACATTCGATCGCAAATCATTGACCAGTTTAACCAGGTCGCGCGGGAACAGCAGAGATCAATTCCCCCGCTGACTGACGATCTGCAACTCCTTGAGTCGGGTCTTGATTCACTGTGTTTCGCAATTGTCATCGCCCGTCTGGAGGACACCTTGGGTGTTGATCCGTTCGCCGCGGAGGATGTACTTTTTCCCATTACCTTCGGCGAGTTTGTGAGTTGCTATGAATCAGTTGCAAAATGATTGTGTCACTCTCCGAGAAGCGTTGATCGCATCGCCCGATCTGGCTGGGCGATTCATCCTCGATGCGGAACAGTGCATTCCCCTGACCGAACTGGCTGGGGGCTCGGCTCTCTACAGCCGGGGCGAGGAGCTCACCGGCCGATCCGTTCTTCTCGCAACCCGGTATCAGCTCACAACGGCGGCGGCGCTCATCGAACTTGATGGCATCGCGCGCCGCATTGTGATTTGCCCACCGGATATGCCTCTCGGTCACTTCCCCCATATCATCGAAACGGCCGCAATCGATGCCATCGTCTCCGACAGGAATCCGGTGCAATTGGGCAGGGCGCGCCCGATGTACTTCAGCCCATGTGCCCGGAAAATCGCTCCCGGCAACCACAACGGCAAAGCGTCTCACCAGACCGAGTGGGTGCTTCTTACCTCCGGAACCACGGGAGTTCCAAAGCTTGTAGTGCACACCCTGGCCAGCCTGTCGGGAGCCATTGCGCGCGGGAGAACCTCTGAAAAGCCTGTTGTCTGGAGTACGTTCTACGATATCCGGCGCTACGGGGGCCTGCAGATCTTCCTTCGTGCGATTCTCACCGGCACTTCACTGATCCTCTCCGAGAGCGAGGAATCGACGACCGATTTTCTTTCTCGCGCCGGTTCAAATGGAGTTACGCATATTTCAGGAACTCCCTCTCAGTGGCGCCGTGCTCTCATGAGTTCGTCCGCGCACCTGATCCAACCCGACTACGCGCGCCTTTCCGGAGAAGCAGCCGATCAGGCGGTACTGAGCAGCCTTCACAACGTTTATCCCAAGGCGCGCATCGTCCATGCCTTTGCCTCCACAGAAGCTGGTGTGGCGTTCGAAGTCGGCGATTGCGAGGCGGGCTTTCCGCTCGCGGTGTTGTCGGATACCCCAGGCGTCGAGATGAAGATCGAAGAAGGCACGCTCCGTGTCCGATCGAATCGAACCGCCAACCGCTACCTGGGTGACCATGCACCGCGTATCAAGGATGCGGATGGCTTTGTCGACACCGGCGACTTGATCGAAGTACGCGGTGACCGGTGTTGTTTCATGGGCCGGCGCGACGGAATTATCAACGTCGGCGGACTCAAGGTGTATCCCGAGGAAGTTGAAGCTGTCATCAACCGGCATCCTGAAGTACAGATGTCTTTGGTTCGAGCCAGAAAGAGCCCGGTAACCGGGTCTCTTGTCGTCGCCGACATCGTTCTCAAGCAGCCTTCGTCGACTGACGGCCCCGATCCGCGTTCCGTTCGCGATGATGTGATGCTCCTCTGCCGCGAGGCTCTTTCCGCCTACAAAGTTCCGGCGGCAATCAACGTGGTTCCAACGCTCGCCATTGGTCAGTCCGGCAAGGTGATGCGGCAAAATGCGTAACGTCATCGTCACGGGCGCGAGCCGCGGGCTTGGTCTCGGGATCGCACGCAGGCTGGCCGGCGCAGAGTATCGGGTGATTGCCGTCGCCCGCAAGGAAAACAGCCAACTGACCGCGGCCATCGAAGAGGCAGACCGCTCGGCCCCGGGCTCTCTGAAATTCCTCTCCTTTGATCTGGGCGAGATCGACCGCATTCCCGAACTGGTGAAGTCGATCCGCAAGGATTTTGGTCCCATTTGCGGCCTGGTGAACAATGCCGGCATCAGCTTCGATGGGTCCCTCGGTCTCATGCCCACCACGCAGATCGAGCAATTGATCCGCGTCAATACAATTTCTCCCATCGTGCTGACGAAGTATGTCGTTCGCGCCATGATGGCCGATGGGGGGGGCCGCATCGTCAATATGGCTTCGATCATGGCCTTCACGGGTTACAGCGGACTCTCCGTCTACGGTGCGACAAAGGCCGCCATCGTCGGGTTTACCCGCTCCCTTGCCCGCGAAGTCGGCCGAATGGGTGTAAACGTGAACGCCGTCGCTCCCGGTTTTGTCGATACGGACCTGACGCATGGGCTCACCGACGAGCAACGGCAGAAGATCGAACGCCGCAGTGCACTTCACCGACTGGTTAAGGTTGAGGATGTGGCAAATGCCGTTGAATTCCTCCTTAGCGAGAAAGCGAAGAACATGACAGGGACGGTTCTCACCGTTGACGCGGGGAGCACAGCTTGAGCGAGCTCGAAACATTAGAACCGCCAAAGGCCTCGAGTTCAGCCAGCCAAACCTGGCTGCGCGCGCTGCAACGGGCATCATCCATCCCGACGCAGCGCGATCGCCTTCTTTCGACAGTCATCGATGCAATGGCAGAGCGGCTAGGCGACGTGCCGGCTCTTCTCTCCGATCGCGAATGCTTCACTTATCGCGAGTTAGTGCAGCGCGCCAACCAGTATGCCCATTGGGCGCTCGATCAGGGCTTGGCCAAGGGAGACGTAGTCGGCCTGCTCATGCCCAACCGGCCGGAGTACATTGCTATCTGGACCGGAATTTCAAAGATCGGTGCGGTCGTTGCCCTTCTCAACACGAATCTCACCGGTCCCTCGCTGGCTCATTGCATTAACATCGTTCACCCCAAACATCTTATCGTGGCGTCCGAGTTATCGGCGGCCTTTTCAACAGCGGTCGAGAGTCTGGCCTGCACTCCCGCCATCTGGATTCATGGTGCTGGGGATCGCAATTACCAGCGGCTAGATGAGAGAATTCGCCAATATCCAGCCGAACCTCCGAGTGCAAGCCAACTCCCTTCCGTAACAGTGGAAGACCGGGCGCTCTATATCTACACTTCGGGAACCACTGGATTGCCCAAGGCGGCGAACGTCAGTCACGCCCGCGTCCTGCAATGGAGCCAATGGTTTGCCGGCATGATGGATATTCGGGAGACTGACCGGATCTACAACTGCCTGCCCATGTATCACAGCATCGGCGGAGTGCTTGTTCCCGGGGCGACTCTGGTGGGCGGCGGTTCAACAGTCGTCCGCGAAAAATTCTCTGTAAGCCAGTTTTGGCGCGACATTGTCCGCTGGGAGTGCACCAGCTTCCAGTACATCGGCGAGTTCTGCCGTTATCTGCTGAACGACGCCCGCGGTCCGGAAAGTGTGAACCATCGACTTCGACTTGCATGCGGCAACGGGCTTGCCGCCGACATCTGGCAGGATTTCAAGGATCGATTTCGCATTCCACGCATCCTTGAATTCTATGCTGCCACGGAAGGCGGAATATCCTTATTTAATGTTGAAGAAAAGCCAGGCTCTATTGGCAGGATTCCACCCTATTTAGCCCATCGATTTTCGCCGGTGTTAGTCAGATTCGATGTGGAGAAAGGCGAGCCGGTCCGTAACGAAGAGGGATTTTGTGTTCGCTCCGGAGTCAATGAACCGGGCGAGGCAATTGGAAGGCTCTCGGAAGATCGTTCGAACCTTGGCAGCCGGTACGAAGGCTACACCGACCGGCAGGCGTCGGACAAAAAAATACTCTGCAACGTGTTCGAGTCCGGAGATGCATGGGTTCGCACCGGTGACCTGATGCGGAAAGATGAGAAGGGGTTCTTTTACTTTGTCGACCGCGTCGGCGATACCTTCCGCTGGAAAGGCGAAAACGTTGCAACAACGGAAGTATCCGCGGCTATCTGCGAGTTTCCCGGAATACAGCATGCGATCGTCTATGGCGTGGGGATCACCGGCGCGGACGGACGGGCCGGCATGGCGGCTATTGCAGCCGACGATGAACTGGACCTATCTGCCTTTCGGGCCTACCTCGCGGATCGGCTCGCGCCCTACGCACGTCCACTCTTTGTGAGGATCAATGGGGACATCGCAGTGACGGGAACATTTAAGTACTCCCGTGCCGAGCTTGTACGCCAGGGGTTCGATCCGTCCACCACCACCGACGTCATCTACTTCGACCATCCGGAAACGCGAAAATTTGAGCCGATTGACCAGAGATTGTATGAGCTGATCCAGGCAGGAGTGCTTCGGCCCTGATCGGCCTCTTCAAGCCGCAGCAAAGCAAAATGATCGCCGAAAACTTTGAGAGTCAATTCGCGAGGGTGCAGCGGGCCATTGCCGATGGACCGATTACTCCCACAGTAACACCGGACGAGATTCGCGCGCACCTTCAGTCCCGCTTCGACTTCGCGCAGCCGATGGCATTGGAGGATGCGATCCTCGCCGTCGAAGAGATGATGAGCAAATGGCAGGTGCAGATCACCCACCCGCGTTATTTTGGTCTTTTCAACCCCAGCGTTACCTTTGCATCCACCGTGGCCGATTCGCTGGTTGCCATGTACAACCCGCAACTGGCCAGCTGGCGCACCTCACCAGCAGCCAATGAGATCGAGAAGTTTACCCTGGACTGGGTAGCCCGGAAATTTGGTCTGCCCGGCGAAACGCTGGGCAACTTCACCAGTGGCGGAGCCGAAGCCAACCTCTCCGCGGTCATTGTTGCGCTCACCCGGTCGTTCCCGGGCTACGGCGACCTTGGCGCGCGGAGTCTGCACGCCGCGCCAGCGATTTATCTCACCACCGAAGCCCACCATTCGTTCGCGAAGATCGCGCACATGACTGGGATCGGAAGATGTGGGTTGCGGAAGGTTGCTACCGACCAGAGCCTGCGCATGAATCTTGAGGATCTGGCCCGACAAATCGAAGAGGACCGTGCGAACGGATTTGCTCCCTTCATGGTTGTCGGCACCGCGGGGACAACCGCTGCGGGTGCAATCGATCCGCTCCCGGAACTTGGAGACTTCTGCAAAACTCACGATTTGTGGTTTCATGTTGACGCCGCATGGGGGGGAGCAGCCATCCTGGCGCCGAGCCTGCGCAACTGTCTCCACGGAATTGAGCACGCAGACTCCGTCACCTGCGATGCACATAAGTGGTTCTCCGTCCCTATGGGGTGTGGCATGTTTCTCTGTCGTCATCCGGAGAACGTTCTCGAAGCGTTTCGAGCCGAAGCTGCCTACATGCCGGGAAAGGCGAATGGCGCCGCGTTTGACCCCTACACGTCCACCGTGCAATGGTCGCGTCGCTTCATCGGCCTCAAACTCTTCCTGAGCCTGGTCACCCAAGGCGAATCGGGGTACGCCGCGATGATCGAGCATCAAGCCCGCATGGGCCGCTTCCTGAGACAGCTCCTGTCGGAGTCAGGGTGGTGCATCGTAAACGAAACGCCCTTGCCATTGATCTGCTTTACACGCGACGGCATCGACATTCCCCGTTTCCTAGGCTCCCTTTATGACCGGCAGATCGCCTGGATGTCGGAAGCCCGAATTGGTGGAGATCCTGTGATTCGCGCCTGTATCACCAGCTTCCGGACAACAGAACAGGATGTCCGTCAGGTCGTCGAGGGCATAAATCAGGTCATCGAAGTGGACTCCGAAGTGCTTTCGGCTCCGACCGAGAGCCGATAACTAATTGAAAAACCGTCAGGGGTTGTAACTCATGGATATTTCGATTGCCATCGATCCGACTGAGGCCGGCAGCGACAGAAGGCCCGAGAATCAGCCAATGAAGCCTGAGACCATCGCAATCCACGGCGGATACACGGTTGATCCGACCACGAAGGCGGTCGCCGTGCCGATCTATCAGACCGTCGCCTATGCATTCGACAGTGCCGACCACGCCGCCGCCCTGTTCAATCTCGAGGCTGATGGCTTCCGCTATACCCGCATTCAAAACCCGACGACTGCGGTGCTCGAGCGACGTGTCGCGGCTTTGGAAGGGGGCGTCGACGCGCTCTGCGTCGGGAGCGGCCAGGCCGCCGTATCCTTCGCTCTCCTCAACCTGACCAAGCAGGGAAGCAACATCGTCTCGGTTCCTCAGCTTTACGGGACCACGCACACTCTCTTTGCCCACTTGCTCCCTGCACAGGGCATCAAAGTCAAGTTTGCAGAGACAGACGAGCCGCAGGCGATGGAGAAGCTCATTGATGAAAACACCTGCGCGGTCTACTGCGAAAGCGTCGGCAACCCCGCAGGCAACATCTGCGATATCAAGAGACTTGCTCTCATAGCGCACAGGCACGGTTTGCCGCTCGTCGTCGACAATACGGTCGCCACACCCATCCTGTTGCGGCCCATTGAGTACGGAGCCGATATCGTCGTCCACTCGTTGACGAAGTTCCTGGGCGGACATGGGACCACCCTTGGTGGTGCAATTGTCGACAGCGGCAACTTCGATTGGAAGAAGAATGCCGCCAGGTTTCCCATGTTTAGCGAGCCGGATCCTTCCTATCACGGTCTCGTCTACACTGACCACTATGGCAAAAAGGCGTACATAGGTCGATGCCGAAGCGTATATCTTCGGACCATCGGCGCCGTCCTGTCGCCCCTGAGTTCATTCCTGTTGCTTCAGGGAATCGAAACCGTTGCATTGCGCGTCGAGCGCCACACCGAGAATGCACGAAGCGTGGCCCAGTTTCTGCGCGAGCATCCCAAGGTGGATTGGGTGAACTACGCGGGATTCCCTGAAAGCAAATACCACGCTCTCGCCGAAGAGTATTTCAAAGGCAAGGCATGTTCGTTGATGGCGTTCGGTATTAAAGGAGGCTTCAGCGCCGCCGTCAGGTTCTACGATGCGCTGAAGCTTGTTGTGCGTCTGGTCAACCTGGGGGACGCGAAGTCCCTGGCGTGCCACCCGGCCTCGACAACTCATCGACAGATGTCCCCATCCGAGCAGCGCGCCGCAGGTGTGACACCGGAAATGATTCGCTTAAGCATCGGCATCGAGCACAAGGACGATATCATCGCGGATCTTAGTCAGGCTCTAGACGTCGCAGCCTGACAGCATTCCAAACCAAATTCTTTCCGCACCCCTTCTCCAGGAGGTCAGCGTTGCCAGTTCATCTGAATTCGAATCCTGTCGACTTGGTCTGGCGGCCGGATCCCAAAACGCGGCCGGTTGATGCATCCAGCTGGCACCGCAACGGAACGGCCAAAAGCCTTAGAATTGGGTTGATTAACAATATGCCCGACGCAGCGCTCGAGGCGACCGAGCGTCAATTCATGTCCCTTCTTACAGCGGCCTCCGAAGGGATCTCGATCGACCTCACTCTTTACGCATTGCCGGGTGTTCCTCGGGCAGGTATCGCCGCCAATCGGGTAAACGAGACTTATGTGAGTACCGATGCCCTTTTGGCTGTGCGCCTCGATGGACTGATCGTAACCGGCCGCGAGCCTCTGACGCCGGACCTGCAGGACGAACCCTATTGGATGAATTTCATCGCCGTGCTCGAGTGGGCCCGTCACAACACTTATTCAGCAATCTGGTCCTGCCTCGCGGCGCACGCGGCGGTTCTCCATATGGACGGAATCAAACGGATCAGGAACCACAAGAAGCATTGTGGCGCGCTGCCCTGCCGGCGCGTCGCCTCGCATCCGCTAAACGAGGGAGCGCCGTCTCATTTTCCCATACCGCACTCCCGTTGGAACGGGTTACCGGAAGAATCACTCATCGAATCAGGTTACCATCTGCTCGCGGTGACTGAGGGAGCGGGAGTTGATTCATTTTATAAGGACGAGAAGAGCCTCTTCCTGTTCTTTCAAGGTCATCCGGAGTATGAGTCGTCTACCCTGCTATTCGAGTATCGAAGAGATGTAAGTCGGTATCTCACAGGAGAATCGGATGTGTATCCCACGATGCCGCGAAATTACTTTGATACAGAGACGACAAACAAGCTGAATGCCATTCAACAGGAAGCCCTGCGGCACCGGGATGGCGGTCTCCTCGCGCTGGTATCCGAAGCGCTGGAAAAGGCCTCAATTGAGAATACCTGGCGTTCGACGGCGATCCGATTGTACGGCAACTGGTTGAAATACATGGCGGCGCGAAAAGAACATCAGGCCACACTCGAAATGGATCTCGAGGTCTTGCAGGTGCAGGATAGCGCTGGTGACCGGATCGCGGTTCTTGACGCAGTCCTTCCCGCAGCGACTCAGACCCCGAGCACCGCGGCAACCGACTCGCGGAGGATGCTGACCATCCTGTGAATCTCATCTTTCGTGATCACCAATGGCGGCGCGAAGAGCACCTGGTCGCCGGGCGCGGGGTGGTCACCCACCGCAGGCCGCGTGCGCGTAATCAGTCCCCGCTTCTTCATTTCGAGTTGTATACGGGATGCAACCTTCTTTTCGACGCTGAAGTTCCTGCGGCTCGATCGATCTTCAACGAACTCGACGGCTGCAATCAATCCCTTGCCGCCGCGGATATCTCCAGCATACGGATAATCGGCAAAGTGGTCCCTTAGAGTGGCGAGGAGCACATCGCCCATCTTGCCTGCATTCTCTGCCAGGGAATCGCGCTCAATGATCTCGATGTTCTTCAGCGCGACGGCACAGCAAGTCGGATGACCGGAATTTGTGAAGCCATGCATCCAGCGGTTCGCCGGTTCCACCGAATTCAAGGCGTCTCTGATCTCGCGAGTCACCATGATCCCGCCGAGCGGCACATACCCTGAAGTGATTCCTTTGGCGAAGGCAAGAATGTCAGGCGTTACGTCCCAGTGATTCAGCCCCCACCAACGGCCGGTTCGGCCAAAGCCTGTGACGATCTCATCCGCGATCAACAAGACTTCATGTCGCGTGCAGATCTCGCGCACGCGAGGCCAGTAATCGTCGGTTGGATAAATCACGCCGCCGGCGCCATGGATTGGCTCCCCAATAAACGCGGCAATCGTATCCGGTCCTTCTCGCAAGACCGTCTCTTCCAGTTCGCGAGCTGCCGCTTCCCCAATGGTTTCTCCGGTCCTCAAACCCGTGAAGCGATAAGGATAGCACGTTTGGATATGTAGGAAGCCCGGAACCCGAGGTTCGAACATTTTCCAATAGGAGCTAATCCCGGTTGCGCTCATCGCCTGCATGGTAACGCCGTGGTAGCCATGTGTCCGCGCGATGATTTTGATCTTTTCGGGCTTGCCTTTTACGCGCCAGAAGTAACGAGCCGTCTTGAATGCAGATTCGTTCGCCTCGGCGCCGCCCGAAGTGAAAAACGCCGCCGCCATTCCGGGCGTCAATTCGATCAGTCGCTGCGCCAGCTCGATCGAGGGAATTGTGGCCGAGCCCGCGTAACCGGAAAAATAAGCCAGCGTCTTCATCTGAGCAGCTGCCGCCTCCGCCAGCTCCTCGCGGCCGTGTCCGACATTGACATTCCATAGTCCGGAAAGCCCGTCAATGTACTCTTTGCCCTCCGCATCCTTGAGCATGATTCCGCGCCCGCTCACATAGATGACCGGCTCGTTGGACTCGATCGGATGATGGAGCGAATGAATCTGGTGCTCACGATCGGCTGCTGCCAAAGACGCAAGTGAAGTCTGTTTCATTTTCTCTTCCCCAAGGAATGGGAGACGCATCACGCCCCGCGAGCGACGCGTCTCATTAACGATCTCAATCTATCGTATATGGCCAGACCTCCCTCAGAGGGTTTTTGAAGAAACAAATTGAGGCAAGGGATTCGCCTTTGAAACGGCATAGGGAAGCCGAAGAGTAAACGAGAGGGGTCAAGATGCCGGCACTCGAAGAAGTCGGGATTCTCCGCGGCATGAAGAACCGTGTTTTCCAACACTTGGCTCGGTTCGCTCCGGGGTACAAACTGCGCGTCTTATTGCACAGGGCGCGCGGTGTGCGGATTGGAAAGGATGTGTGGATAGGATACGATGTAATACTTGAAACCGCGCGGCCGGATCTTGTGACAATTGAAGACGGCGCTTCCATCAGCATGCGAGCAACCATCATCGCTCATTTCAAGGAATTCAAGGGCGTCCGAATAGGACGTGAGGCATTTATTGGACCAGGCGCCATCATTCTCCCCAACGTGATCGTCGGAGAAGGGGCGGTGGTCAAGGCCGGAAGCGTCGTATCTCAGTCGATCCCGCCAAAGACAATCGTCGAGGGGAACCCGGCAGTTCCGGTCGCCAAATGTGAATATCCCCTGAACTGGGAAATTTCAATGAAGCAGTTTTCAAGAGGCGTGAAGCCGATTCAATCCCGACTCACCGGCTCGGAGGGAGAGATCGAGAAGTTTGCTCATCGATAACTCTGCTGCGCTAGCACATCCCCCATGCTGCCGTGATCCATACTTAGTTGGAGCGGCGACAATCGCTTCCAAGATGACCAGCTTCGCGAAAGTGCTATCCTGCGAGATTCTCAATCAGCAACGTGCCATCGAATCCTATGAAACGAATTCCTCAGTTGGACGCGGTTCGCGGAATCGCAGTTCTCTTGGTGCTTGTCCACAATACCGACATCTATCCCCAACTCCATCTTGGATGGGTCGCAGACAACGGGTGGATGGGGGTGGATCTGTTCTTTGTTCTCTCGGGATTTCTGATTACCGGAATTTTGCTCGATACGAAGGAATCTCCTTCTTATCTCTCGAACTTCTATATTCGACGTTGTCTTCGCATCTGGCCGCTTTATTACTCCTCATTGATATTCATGTTCCTGATTGTCCCCCTGGTGCGGCCGACGGAAGCCCACGCAATCTTTGATCCGCGCTCCTCGCCTTGGTGGGCATACCCTCTTTTTCTTCAAAACTACCTTGTGCCCCAACCGACCGGCGCAAGCGGACTCCTGGGTGTCACGTGGTCATTAGCGGTCGAGGAGCATTTTTACCTCGTGTGGCCCTTTGTCGTTCGGTTCTGCAACCCTAACCAACTCCGAAAAATCGCGATAGTGGTCATCTTGGCCTCACCATTGCTCCGTCTATTTCTTCTGCAATATGGAGTGCAGATCTACTCCAACCCTGTATGTCGCCTTGATGGTCTGATGGCTGGAGCCCTTCTCGCGGTAGTCGTTCGTTCCGGGAGTTTTGTTCCTTCGAAATTTGTTCTGCCCGCATGGATTGCCCTGTTCGTATCGGTGTCGCTGGCCGTCTTTCTCGATGCTTTCCACGCGAGATGGATCGTTTTCTCTTTTGTTGCGTTAGGGTCGCTCTCGTTTGTCTATCTTGCGCTCTTCTCTCATCAGCCGCAGTTTCAGGCAGTACTTCGCAATCGCTTTCTTGTATACACGGGCGTTATCAGTTATGGTATCTACCTGCTCGAGAAAATCCCCATCGATTTAGTTAAGACTACACATCTGGGTGCTTCTTTCTCGTGGGCGTACCCAATAACAATCGCGGCTACTTATCTCATCGCCTTTCTTTCTTGGAATTTGCTGGAGACTCCGTTTTTGCGATTCAAACATTTTTTCGGAAATTCGTTGCGCCCGGCGATTGGCGAAAGCGGAGAGAGCGTGAAGCTAACCTAGCAGTGAAGGGCTCGATGAATCCGGTGACCACCAAAGTACGTCCTGTTACCCGAATAAGCTCGGCTGGTTGCCCATAATTGCGGCGAGGCGCATCTCTTGGATCCGCGGATGGAAGCGATCCTTCTTGCCCGGATCACTTGACTCAACACCGACGAAAACAGATGTACAGTCTGGACCGCGGACCAAGTGGACCCGTAGCAGGACCTCACCTGGAGACCTGGAACTTTCCGCGACACACGTCACCCGGTCGAGGTCAATGCAAAGGAATCGCGTAGGAATCGTTGAATCTGATTCGAACAGGAACTGGAAGAGATGACGAACACCAAGCCAATTGATTGCTTTGCCGGGTATTACCGCTGCCCCGAAGGATATTTGGTTGTCGAATCACGGCGGGCTTTGAACGGGCGGAAGGGGTATTTCCGCTTTGGAGGCGAAGCCACTTGCTATGGAGCGCTGAATGGCGAGGACCCAGCCAAAACTCCGGGTGAAACCTTGTACGACGCAAGGGATCGCGTGGAATTCGAGAATGGCGTGGTGTGCTTGCCGTTCGATCCGCTTGAAGTCATCGAAAACCTTCGTACGGAAGCTTACACAAATCAATCCCATCCAGAGGCGTTTTCGCTGGTGGCAGCACTCTACTATTTGATACGTCCTTGTCTTCCGGTGGGAGTGCGGAAGCATTTACAACGATCTCGACTGAGAGGTTGGGAACAGTTGTCTTTTCCCAGCTGGCCTGTCGATCATTCAGTGGAGAGCCTTTTGGAACAACTCCTACTTTTGGCCCTAAAGGCCGCGGGTGTTGAGCGAATGCCATTCATCTGGTTCTGGCCCGAAGGGCATTCAAGTTGTGCAATCATGACGCACGATGTTGAAGAAGCAAAAGGCAGGGATTTTTGTGACATCTTGATGGATATCGATGACTCATTCGGGTTGAAGTCGTCATTTCAAGTTGTCCCTGAAAAAAGATACACGGTGACGCCGGAGTTCTTGGAATCAATCCGTCAACGCCAATTTGAAATTGCTGTTCATGACCTGAACCATGATGGGCGCCTCTACAAGAATTACGAACAATTCCTCCAGCAAGCAGAAAAAATAAATGCATATGGAACACAATATAAAGCGGACGGTTTTCGGGCAGGCGTGTTGTATCGGAATCAACAGTGGTACGATGCATTGAAGTTCTCGTATGACATGTCAGTACCTAATTCTGCGCGCCTCGATCCGCAGCGAGGGGGCTGCTGCACGGTAATGCCATATTTTGTCGGCAACCTCCTGGAGATCCCGGTGACGATGATGCAGGACTACACGCTGTTCAACATTCTGAACCGATATTCGATTGACGTATGGCGCGAACAGACAAAGATCGTAATGGCGAAGCACGGGCTAATGAGCTTCATCATCCATCCGGATTTCATAATCGGCCTCCGCGAGAGAAAAGTGTACGAATCTTTGCTCGAGTATCTAGCCGGACTGAGGCAGGATCACGGAGTTTGGATCACAACGCCTGGAGAGGTCAATCGATGGTGGCGACAGCGGGCGAGGATGATGCTGGTTGAGGGGCGCAGCGGTTGGGAAATCGAGGGGCTCGGAAAAGAGCGAGCACGAGTGGCCTACGCAAGCGAACAGGGTGGGCGCCTTATGCTCGCGCTCGAGGATCGCGCCCCGGTCAGCGCTGCGAAGAAGGAAGCGACCTAGTAGGTCCGCCAGATAAAAATCAGGCGAGGTATAGGATAATGGATAATGCAATAGCTGCGGTTCAAGATGCCTACTCGAGTGTGGGGCTAAGAAAATCCAGAAATCACTCCGTCGATTGTGAGACAGTCGTTGTAGGCGCTGGTCCGTATGGGTTGTCTGCCGCGTCCCACTTAAAATCGCGAGGCCTTGAGGTCTGTGTCTTTGGGCAGCCCATGGAGTTTTGGGAGAGGAAAATGCCTGACGGGATGCTGTTACGGTCCCCGCGGGTAGCCTCGACAATCTCCGATCCATGCTCGAGTTTCACATTGGAGGCATACGAGAGTGCAACCGGCACAATGGCCAAGAATCGTGTCCACCGCGAAACATTCGTCGATTACGGGAAATGGTTTCAGAAACAGGCGGTGCCTGATCTGGACTGCCGAAGCGTCATTCTCATCCGGAAGGATGGTGAAATATTCTCGATTATTTTGTCCGACGGCGCTTCCTTCAAGTGCAAAAGGGTCATTGTTGCCGCCGGGATTGGTCCGTTTAAGCGAATTCCCGCGCCATTCTCTGAACTTTCTCCGTCGCTTGTCTCTCACTGCTACGATGGGCGCGATCTCCGCAGCCTGGGGCAGCGGGTCGCGGTAATCGGAGCAGGTCAAAGCGCTCTTGAGTCGGCCGCGTTGCTTAGAGAGGCTGGTGTTGAAGTTGAGGTCGTCGCGAAAATCCCGGCGCTTCGCTGGATTGGGATGCACAAGCGGCTTCACCAGCTCGGCATCCTTTCCCAGATTCTGTATTCGAAGCACGACATCGGTCCAATTGGAATCAGTCGATTGGTTGCATATCCAAATCTGCTGTATCATATCCCTCTGCGATTGAAGGATACGGTGCGCAAACGGGCTGTTCGTCCCGCTGGCGCTCCATGGCTCATTCCAAGGCTTCAAGAAGTCAGGATTTCGTTAGGACGTAAGGTCGTCGCCGCCAGGGAGGTTCAGGACGAAGTTCAGCTGATCCTCGACGACCATGGCGAGCGACGAGTCGATCACGTACTATTGGGTACCGGATACGACGTTGAAATATCGAAGTATGATTTTCTGTCTTCGGACCTTCTCGGTCAGATTCATCAGATTGCCGGGTATCCGGACGTCAAGGCCGGTTTTGAAAGCTCGGTGCCAGGACTTCATTTCATTGGAGCGGCAGCCGCCAGGAAATACGGGCCGCTGATGTACTTCGTAACAGGCACCGAGTTCGCCTCGAAACATCTGGCTTCATATATATCCAGCAATTGAAATTAGCTAGAGTCAAGGAGAATGAATAGAATATGAGCATCGTGATGGAGGAGATTGAATCGGGCGTCAAGGAGATTGAACTAAATCCAGCATCCACCATTGGAGCACTCGTCGTCGGCGGCGACCACACGGGTTTGGGAATTGTGCGAAGCCTTGGACGGCGGGGAATTCCCGTTTTCATTCTCGATGATCATCACTCCATTTCGTCCTATTCAAGGTATGCATGGAAGGCACTGCGAGTGGACGATCTTCGGGACGAACGAAGCACGGTCAACACTGTCTTGGAGACGGGGAGGCGGTTCAACCTCGAGAACTGGGTTCTGTTCCCAACGCGTGACGAGACAGTGGCTGCTTTCTCAAAACACCGGGCGCGGCTAGAGCAATTCTTCCGTGTCCCAACTGGCGAGTGGGATAGCATTCAATGGGCTTGGAATAAGAAGAAGACTTATGAGCTTGCATCTCGCCTCGACATACCATGTCCCACTACTTTTAACCCAGCAAGTGCAGATGAGCTATCTGCCTTGTACTCTAGATTGCCCCTGGCAATCAAGCCCGCCGTCAAAGAGAACTTTTTCTATGCGACTGGCGCGAAAGCTTGGCGCGCAGACACGCCCGAGCAGCTGCATCTTTTCTACGAAAAAGCCGCATGCCAGATCAGACCCGAGGAGATCCTAATTCAGGAGATCATTCCGGGAGACGGACGAGATCAGTTCTCGTATTGCGCTTTCGTGCGAAAGGGACGCCCGCACAGTACGCTGACTGCGCGTCGCGCACGCCAGCATCCCCGGGAATTCGGCAGAGCAGCCACCTATGTCGAGACGGTCGATGTCGATGAAATTGAAGAACTGTCAGAGAGATTCTTGCGAGAGATTGAATACCACGGGTTAGTGGAGATCGAGTTTAAGCGTGACCCGCGAGATGGTCAATACAAAATGCTCGACGTGAACGCAAGAACATGGGGGTTTCACAGCATCGGAGAGGCCTGTGGGGTTGATTTTTCGTACCTCGTCTATGCCGACCAAGCGGGGTTGCCCGTTGAGCCGGCGAGAGGCAAACCAGGCGTGGGCTGGCTTCGATTGCTTACCGACCTTCCCACGGCAGTCGCAGATGTCGCACACGGAAGCTTGAGTCTGCGAGAGTACTGCAGATCTATCTGCGCTACTCGCGTCGAATCCGTGTTTTGCTGGAAGGACCCCTTACCTGCGGTTGCTGAGATCGCGCTTCTACCCTATCTTGTCCAGAAGAAGTACTTATCAAAAAAGAATTAGAGAGATTTGACCATTGTGGAGCCGTAATTTCAAAACCACGAGGGGAGAGACATTTGAGGGGAATCTTCACGGTGGCGCTATGTTCTTCTCTCTTGCGCTAAGCCAGACACACGAATCCCTCTGAAGGCAATCACCGTCTTTTTTCATGAAATTGCTCACGCGATGGGCGCGCATTCGTGAGAGTTCGAAACGACCCCGACCCGCGAGTGGCCATGCGAATATGGCCGAGCGGATGTCCAACCGTCGCCTGAATTGCACTTTCTTTTCCGACCTTCGCGGCCCTCATCATGTCCAAGATGTGGTTCCAGAACGCTTCTCCCGCTGAGGCGATCAAGCCGGCCGCTATGTAGCCACTGCGCACGTGGGCGACGTAGAGGATGTTCAGCCGAATTGCCTAACAAAATGCAGTCCCAATGGCGGACGACAAGACAATGATCGCCGCACAACGAAATCGCTCGGCGGTGACAGAGGAGGCCCTTGATGGGATCAGGGCGAATGGCCAGTACGGCCACACTCCCTTCAGGATTTCAATGACCCGCTCTAGACCAATGCTCAACGCGACCTGGTGCGCCACGACCATGCTTAGCGAGACTCCTTAGACGACGGCAACAGAAGTCGGTGCATCCATTGCGCGCGTCCCCTATTTTCAATTCTATGGGGAGGCCATAACCTTATTCGGGTTCTATCATGCTGTCAGCCGATGTCACCTCGGCGATCTATCACGAAGGAGGCGCAACGGCCGGAACAAAAGATATAGCGGTTGAAGTGGCTTGGGCAACCTGAGCGCTTCGAAGTCGCGTTCGCTCGGGCGGAGAAGATCCAAGGACAGAAGCAGTCTCACTCG
>JASHTH010000631.1 GCA_030040655.1 Acidobacteriaceae bacterium
ATTTCCATGCTCGAACAGGCCGGCGTGGAGAACATTTCGCTTCTTCGCGCTCCCGAGGGAGGCCTGGAGATGGAACTCTGCGTCAACTGCTGGGTGAAGAACACCGAGGTTGGCGACTGGTACGGCGGCGGAATCAGCATGGAGTATTCAGCCCGCAGCGAGCTGAACACGGTTTACGTTCACCATTGCTGGGACTCGGTCAACAACGGCGGCGAGTATCCATTGGCCCTGGACAGCGCTTCAACCGAAATGCTGATTACAAACAGCATCACCAACTTCGCCGGGAAAGGGATGGTCGCCAGAGCCGGCGGTGCGGGCTCGGTGGTTTCCTATAACTACATCGATGACACGATGTACGATGCGGAGTCAGGCATCGGCGACTATTGGCTCGACATGGGGATCAATGCGAGCCACTTCTCGGGGCCGCACCATGTTCTGTTTGAGGGGAACTGGGGCGACAACCTGGATAACGACAACACGCATGGCAACTCGATGTACATTACATTCTTCCGGAATCTCGGCTCCGGATACAGGACGCCCTTCACCGATCCCAGCGTAGGCGGGCTCGTGGATGACTTTACCGGGAAGGGCTACTATTGCCCGTCGGGGTTGGCCTCGTGCGTGAATCAGGCTCCGGGGCCGCTGCGCGCGGCCGGGCCCATGGGATACAACTATTGGTTCGCCTACGTCGGCAACGTGCTGGGGACCTCGGGAAAGTCGACTGCGGCGAATGGCTGGACCTACAGCGGAGACTTTACCGCGTCTCGTATCTTCATGCTCGGGTGGGGCGGCGGCAACGGTGGCCAGGATCCCTACCTAAATGGAGTGAAAGGGTCCTACATTTTGATCAACGGCAACTACGACTACCTCCACGACGCCGTCACGTGGCACGGCTCGCCGATTACGCTTCCAAACTCGTTCTATCTGCCGGGCAAGCCGGCGTTCTTCGACGCCGGAAGCGGCTATCCGTGGCCATGGGTCACGCCCACAGGTTCAGGGCAAATTCAGAAGGGCCCGTCCGGCTGCGGCGGCACGTGCTCCGGCCTGCCTGCTCAGGCCCGTTGGCAAGCAGGCACGCCGTTTGTGCAGCCTTGAGTTCCAGGAGCGAAGTGTCATCGTGCCCTTGCGCGCGCGTACCGTTCGACGAGCGGGCGCTACGCTCCGGAAAAGAGTGCGGTGAACATTTTCTTGACCTTATCGTTTCGGCGCCGACGTATCGGGGAGAGAATCCGTGCCGTCGAGGCGAGGCGATGGTAGCCGGTGAGCAGGGTGATCTTCAACCACTCAGCCGGCGCATCTCGAGAGGTTGGATTTCGCGTTGGCGGCCGTCTCGTATCAATCCCAACTGATGAGCGGTGGGTCCGGTCTCGTCCCGAGTGTCAGCACACCTGGATTCAGGCAAGTTCCGATGGGAGCTCCCATGCGAAGACTAGCGCCAAGCCGACTTCCCAATAGAAATCCGGGTACAAAATGAGTGCATCGGCGATTCATCGTGAATCCGAAACCAGTCCTGATCAAAGAACAGTTCGCCACCTTCAAGCCAGTCACCCGCTGCCGGTCCAGAGGATTCGTGTCAGGAGGTTCATGCTCGCGTCGCCGCTACGGCAATTCCTGAGTTGCTGTGGCCTTTTGGACTCCGCGCAAGGTCGCCGCTCCCTGATGGTCGCGTCGACTCGAGTGCAGCTACTTCGGGATACAGTGACTCAGGAATTGCGATAGCCGGTGCATGGCGGAACTTGATTGATCAGCAGCCAGTAGAAACCGGCCTTCTTGATCGTGTCCCGGAACTGATCGAAATCGACCGGCTTCTGAATGTAGCTGTTTGCGCCGTTGCAGTAGCTCTGCGCCAGGTCTCGCTCCTCTTTTGAAGACGTGAGGATGACGACCGGAATCGATCGCGTCCGCGGATTGCTCTTCAATTGGCGCAGTACTTCCAGACCATCGACCTTTGGCAGCTTCAGGTCGAGAAGGACCAATCTGGGAGCGTCATCACTTCGGCGTCCGGAGAATTCTCCCTGGCAGAAGAGAAAGTCCAAGGCTTCCTCGCCGTCGCGCGCAACATGCACGGCGTTGGCCAAGCGCTCCTGGCGCAGCGCGTGGAGCGCCAATTCAATGTCTTCGCTATTGTCCTCAACCAGAAGGATTTCGATCGCGTTCGCGGTCACGTGATGTTCTCCCTAACAAGAATGGAATGGGATGGCTCCGCCGGGTCTTCGCAAGCGTCGAGAGTGAAAAACAGGGTTGCGCCCTTGTCCAGTTCCGCCTCCGCCCAGACTCGCCCGCCGTGTTTCAAAACGATACGCTCGACGGTGGCCAGACCCACGCCGGTGCCCTCGAAGTCTTCCTGCCGGTGCAGGCGCTGAAAGACGCCGAACAGTTTGTCGGCGTACTTCATGCTGAAACCGACGCCGTTGTCTCGAACGAAGATCACCGGCGAGCCGCCGCGGCAGAGCCGGCCGATTTCGATCACGGCGACATGCCGAGGCCGGGTGAACTTCAGCGCATTCGCGATCAGGTTTTGCATCACCTGCTTCAGCAGACCGGGGTCGCAATCCAGAAACGGCAGTTCGCCAATCTTCCACTCGACCTTACGGTTCTCACACTCCGGCTGGAGCTCGGCGATGACTTCGTCGACGATGCGGCGCAGCCCGGTCGTCTGGACGCGGAGTTGTTGGCGGCCAACGCGCCCCAGGTTGAGTAGATCGTCAACCAGAGCGCCCATGCGGCGCGTGCCGTCGACGATCCGATTGATATAGCGCGCCGCTTCAGCGGGGAGCACGGATTCGAATTCTTCCTTCAGGATTCTGGCGAAGCCGCTGATGTGGCGGAGCGGGGCGCGAAGATCGTGGGAGACCGAATAGGTAAATGACTCGAGCTCCTTGTTGGCCGCTTCGAGCTGGGCGGTGCGCTCACTCACGCGCTGTTCCAACTTCTCGTTCAGCAAGCGGATCTCGCGCTCGGTGGCTCGCAAAGCCGATTCGGCAAGCCGGAGGTCGGTCACATCGTTGTTGACTTCCAGAATGCGCAGCGGCCGACCCTGCTCGTCGCGTTGCAGCGCCCAATGGCTGATGATGTGCACATCGCTCCCGTCCGGCCGGACGTGGACGAGCTCCCCTTGCCAGACACCTGAATCGAGAACGGCCTTCTCGATTTCAGCACGCGGCCGCGGGAACCGCGTCTTGAGCAATTCGTGAGAAACTTGCCCGATCGCATCTTTGGCGGCAATGCCGTAAAGCCGCTCCGCGCCGCTCATCCACAGCGATATCCGGCCATCGAGTTCGCACACTATCACCTGCGCCAGATCGAGCAGTTGCGCCTGCCTGCGCAGCGCCTCCTCGGCCTGGCGGCGCGCCGTCACATTGGCGGCCATTCCAAACCATTCGGTGATCTCGCCATTCGGATCAAGCAATGGAACGGCGCGGGACAATGTCCAGCCCAGGCTTCCATCGGTCTGTCGAACGCGATGTTCCAATTCAAAGACGCTCTTGTTGCGGATCGCGTCTTGAATCGTCCGCGTTACATGCGCCCAATCGTCGGGATGAATGTACGCGGGTAACCAGTCTCTGACCGGTGCAGTCGCGTCGGCAATAAATCCCCGGCCCTCCAGTTGGCGCATCTCGCTCCAATCGGGACTCATTTGATAGACCACGTCCGAGCTGGCTTTCACCAGGGCGCGCAGCCGCGCCTCGCTCCGGCGCAGCGCCTCCTCGGCCTGGCGGCGCGCCGTAATGTCTTCCGAGAAGATGACAATTCCACCAACTTCTCCGTCGACCGACCACCACGGACGCACCTCCCAGCGCAGCCATTGCCGCGAGCCGTCGGGATTATCCATAAAATCCTCTTCCTCGCGGAGAACCTCGCCCTCCATCCCTCGCCGGTGCGCCTCTTTCCAGCGTTCCGGAATGTTCGGGAACAATTCAAGGTGGGAACGGCCATGGAGGTTGTTCCGGTCGAGCCCGAAGTCGGCGATCCAGCGGCGGCTGGCGTAGTGGTAGCGCATCTGGCGATCGAACATGGCCAGGGCCACCGGCGCATGCTCGATGAAGATGCGCAGCCGTTCCTCGCTCTCTCTCACCGCGGCCGCCCGCTCTTCCACCCGCTGCTCCAGTGTGGCGTTCAACCCCTCGATCTGGCCGCGCATTTTCGCGCTGCGGTCGATTTCGCGAGACGTGACACTGCCGGCAAACACCAGCATGCAGATGCCGGCGAAGGTGCTGATCAAGAGGATGTCCTTCAATTCCTGCCTGGCCCTTCCCGCGTTTCGCTGCAGTTCGCTGAAGCGCATCGATTCTTCAGACTCCATCGCGTCAAGCGTCCTGCGCACCGCGTCCATACGCCGCTTCCCTTCGAGGAGAAGCGATGCGGCAGGCACGTCTCCTTTCCGGCGCCGTTCGGCGAGAATCGCATCGGACATGGCAATCACGTTCGCGATCTGCGGATGCAACAGATCCACCAGGTTTCGCTGCTTCGCGTCGTTCGCGCTCAGCGTGGAGAGACGATCAAGGCCTCCGCGAAGGACCGGTTCGCTCTTTTCGAGAGGTTCAAGAAAGACCTGTTCTCCGGTAGCGGCAAAACCACGGGCTGCGGTCTCCACGTCCACGGCGTGCGACCGCACCACTTCGATGGCCGCCCGAACCGAAAGCGCATGAG
>JASHTH010000632.1 GCA_030040655.1 Acidobacteriaceae bacterium
AAGTAGTAGGACCCGGCGACAAAGACGATTCCGGCGACGTTGAAGCCGATCGCCCACCAGACGTTGAGCCGGCGGGCGGCCCAAAAAATGACCAGCAGCGCCAGCGTGCCCAGGCTGGAGATCATTTGCGCGCGATACCATCGCGGACGGTCGCGCCGGATGATCAACACAACGCCGTACGCTCCGCTCACGCGAGCAAACCATGCGCCGATGAGCACGGCGGCCAGCATGGCGGCAAGGGTCTCTGCGCTCCAGTGCTGCCGGTGCACCATGAGGGGGAAAACGACCAGGGTGAGCGGCCCCATCACGGCGAAGAGGCGGAGCGCCAGGGTGCGCAGCGAGGCGATGTAGTCGGCGATCAGTTGCAGGTCGGCGATTTTTTCGCCCACCAGGGGCAGAATGGTTGTGGAGATGCCGATATCGAGCAGCAACGCCAGCGAGGCCAGCGCGGAAAAAACCACGGCGAACTTGGCGTACTCGGGCTTGGGCAGCAACCGCACGCACAGCAGGCCAAAGAGCAGGTTGCCTGCCATGGTGATGCCCTGGGCAGCCAGCAACTCCGCCACGCGATGCAGCTTGGGTACAAGAAACGCCTTCCATCGGTCAATGCGGCTCATGAACACTGGGCGCTACACCGTCTCAGGAAATCCTGCATCCGAAACCAAATCGATGAGTCGACGCGACCAGCCGGGGTCCCCAACGACATGTGTTCGTCGTTGGGGTGGGACAGCAAGGAGCGGCGACCTCGAACCTCGCAAGAGAAGACACTCATTTCCTGAAACGGTCGAGGTGCAAGTGTGAATGATAAATGAGCGGGAGTGCGGGAAGCGCATTGCCTCCGGCCCTGGCAATAAGGACCTGAAGGATCGGCCAGAGGTCGCAATTGCTACACTCGGAGCGGCGGGTAACGATGGGTTGCGGGAATGCCGGCGGCGACGATGCAGGGAAGATCGGATAGGCGCGTTCTTCTGGTGCATCCCACCGGCAATGCCTTCGTTCGCCAGACTGCGGGCGCGCTCGAGCAGGCCGGCATGCTTGCCGGCTTTCACACCACCATCGCGTGGAGGCCGGGCAGCGTGATCGACCGCCTGCTGCCGCGCGGACTGCGCGCGGAGCTGGCTCGACGCAGCTATCCGGGAATTGCGCCTGCGTTGATTCACGTCCATCCGTGGCGCGAAATGATTCGGCTGGGGGCGATGCGGCGGCATTGGCAGGGTCTGGTTCGCGATGAGACGGGGCGCTTCTCGTTCGATGCGATTTCGCGGGCGCTGGAGCGCCAAGTCGCCGCGGCAGTGCGATCGGGCGAGCCGATGGCCGGCGTCTACGCGTATGACACGTGCGCGCAGGACATTTTCGTGGCCGCCAAAGAGTGCGGCGCGCGATGCCTCTACGACCTGCCGATCGGCCATTACCGCGTGTGGCAGCGCATGATCGAGGAGGAACGCGAGCTCCAGCCGGAATGGGCGCCGACGCTGGCCGGCCTGAACGACAGCGCGGCGAAGCGGGCGCGCAAGGACCGCGAGATCGAGCTGGCCGATTCGATTTTGGTGGCAAGTGCGTTCACGGCCCAAACGCTGAAGTCGTTTCCGGGGACGATCTCCGCAGGGATTTTTCGGATTCCATATGGCGCACCGGCTGTCGGCGAGCCGCGACAGCCGACGCGCCGCGAGGATCCTCTCCGGGTGCTCTTTGTGGGCCAGCTCGGGCAGCGCAAGGGGCTCGGCTATCTTGTCGAGGCGATGGACAGGCTGCAGGTTCCGGCCATGCTGACATTGCTGGGCCGGCCGGTGGCCACGCCGCCGGCGATGCAGAAGGCGCTCGAGCGCTCTCGCTGGATCGAGTCGGCGCCGCATGCGCGCGTGCTCGAACTGATGCGCGAGCACGACGTGCTAGTCTTTCCGTCGCTCTTTGAAGGCTTTGGGCTAGTGATCCTCGAAGCCATGGCGCAGGGGACGGTGGTGATTGCGACGCCGCATACCGCTGCGCCGGACCTGTTTGAAGACGGCGTGGACGGGTTCATTATTCCGATTCGATCCGCCGATGCGATCGCCGATCGGATCACACGGCTGGCCGAAGACCGCGACCTTCTCGCCCGGATGAGCGAAGCCGCGCGGCAAACGGCGGCCCGCTGCACCTGGGACGAGTACCGGCGAAAGATCGTCGAGGCGGTGACAGCGACGCTCGAAGCGTAGCGCTCCCTGCCGGATCGAATCGATGGCGTTGGCGATCAGAACTTCACGCCCAGGGTGCCCAGAAACGCCTTGAGGTCGGGCCAGACGGCTTTGAGGTCGTTTGCCGTTTGAATGTCGAGCGGGATGTTGAGGGGGTTGGCGGCGGCGCCGGCGAGCTCGGAGAGCGGCTTTTCGACCGCGCCCACGAGCGTGGCCAGCGCGGCCACCACCTGAGGCGCGGCGTGCAGCGCTTTGTCGGCGCGGGTGAGCCATTTCAAAGCGTCCTGAGCTCCGATTTCGATGCCTTTTTCAATACTGACGAGAATGTTGGCCATGGCGATGGATTCTCCTCTGCCGGGGCCGCGGGCCTCGGCCATGATTTCTGCTTTTGATTTCGAATTCGCTCTCGATCCCGCGGCGGGCGTGGTTGCGACCCGCCGCGGCAGGGAGGGGGGTGGGCTATGTCGACCGTTTTAGGAAATAGTGTGTTCTCTCTTGCGAAGTTTAAGGTCGCCGCTCCTTGGGGTCGCGTCGACTCATCGATTGCTTCTCCGGAGACAGAACTTCCTAAAACGGTTTAGCAAGCCTGAGACGG
>JASHTH010000080.1 GCA_030040655.1 Acidobacteriaceae bacterium
CTTGCACGCGCAGCGAGAGCAGTTGCTTGGAGTTGAGGTTGTCGAATCCGGCGGCCTTCATTCCGGCAATGAAATCCGGCGTGACATTGAAGATGCGGTACGAGATGGCATCGTGAATCGAACTCACTTCGAGCCCTTCGCGCTTGAGCTCGGCGAGGTATTCCGGCGTGACATCCTGAATCTTTGCGGATATTAGGTCGTTCGCGCTTAGTTTGCCGAAACCGAGCTGCGCCATCTTTTCGGCATATTCCGGCGTTACGTCCTGGATCTTCATCGCGATGTACTTGCCGATGTCGGCGTCGTAGCCGGCCGCCTTCATCTTGGCGATGAAATCGCTGGTCACGTCCTGGATTTTGCAGGCGATGAGCTGGTCGGCGGTGAGCTTGCCAAAGCCGAGCTGTGACATCTGTCGCGCATACTCGGCCGTCACGCCCTGGATCTTCATGGCCACGTATTTGTCCAGGTCGACGTCGTAACCGGCCGCCTTCATCTGGTCGATGTAGTCGGGCTTGTGCCCGGTGGTTTGCGCGGCGCTTGGCTGTGCGGTTTCTGTTGCATCTTGATTTTCGCTTTGCTGCGAGTTCTCTGCCGCATTCTGCTGGGGCGCCGGGTTCGATGCCTGCGCGATCATGGGCGCGGCCTCAGCTTCGCTGCGAGGAGCAGGCAACGTCACAGCCGGAATCGCGATGTGATTCACGGGCGGCGCCACAATGTCCTTCATCGCCGGTGCGGCGTGCCTGAGATGCGGCGTCGGATTCAGACTGGCCAGCACCTGTGGAACCGGGAGCATGAGAACCACAAGCAGCGCGCCTGCGGCAGCGATGGAGAACGGCCCGCGGCCCGCGGCGTGTGTCAGCGGCTCGCCGAGAATGCGCGCGATGCGCATGCGCAACGTTTGCGGCCCCTGGTGGCCGTCGAGAGCCATGGCAAGTTGCCAGTTGGAGCGGCGCTGCTCTTCGAGCCGGTACAGCGCGCGGGCATAGACAAGCCGGTCCGGGCAAACGGTCAGAGCCAGATCGTCGCAGCACAGCTCGCGCTCGTGGCGCAGCCGGCCGCCGATCCACCATACGGCGGGATGGAAGAAGAACAGGGTTTCAATAAAGGTCTGCACCAGGTTCCAGAAAAAGTCGGCGCGGCGCACGTGGGCCATCTCATGCGCGAGCACGACCTGGAGTTCTTCTTCGTTGAGCGACATAGCCGCTGACAGCGGCAGCAGCACCAGCGCGCGCAGCACGCCTACCGTGAGCGGCCCGGCGATGGTCTTCGAGACGCGCAGCATCACCGGCCGGTTGAGGCCCAGCGCCGTGGCGATGCGCCGGAAACTCGCCAGGACCGCGGCGGGAGCTTCTTCCGTCGCCGCCGTACGCAGCCGATGAATGAGCCACCATCCGCCGAGACTGCGGCAGGAGAGAAGCACGACGCCGATGAGCCAGAAGGCGTCGATCCATGGCAGCCACTCGGTGATGGATGAAGCGGCTGCGCCATGCGACGCATCGGAAGCCGGCGTCACCGTCGGCGAAAACTTGTAGCCGGTGTGATCGTCGCCGGGCAAAGAAGGCGCGGCCGATGGGGCGAACGAAACCGTCGCCAAGCCGGAGCGCATCTCCCATGAAAAAGTCGAGGCCGAAGCGGCCAGCATGAGCAGCAGTGCAGCCAGTGCCGCAACATAACGCGCGTTGCTGCTGCGATGCGCCAGCAGCTTGCTGGCCGCGGCATAGAGGGCGGCAATGGCCGCGCCCTGCCAGCAAAAGTGAATCAGCGTCCACGCCACGGCCTGAATCGTGTGCTGGATCGTGTGCGTCATTGAGGATCCTTTCGGGTGGCTTGCGTGTGCCCATTCGTGGGCAGAGCGGCTTTTCGTTGCAACAGCGCGCGAATTTCGTCCAGTTCCGCGCCGCTGGCCGGTTCCATGGCCAGCGCATGCAGCGCCAGTTGCGCCGCGGAGCCCGAGAAAAGGCGCACGCTCAGGTCCTTGAGCAGCTTGCTCTGCATCGCTTCCTGGCTGACGGCGGCGCGGTAGACGTGGGCGCGGCTGGCTTCGTCGCGCACCACCAGGCCTTTGGCGGTCATGATCTGCAGCAGCTTGAGAACCGTGGTGTAGCCGGAGGGCTTTTCTTCGTTCAGCGCTTCATAAATGTCCCGAACCGTGGCCGGTTGCTTCTCCCACAGAATGCGCAGCAGTTCGAGCTCGGCTTCGGTGGGGCGGGGTATTTGCGTGCCGGACTTCGTCATGATGTTTTCCACAATATACGAAGACATTCGTAGTTGTCAACGAAATTCTTCGTAGATCGGAAAATTGTGACGAATGGTTTGATTTTGTCTACGATTTGGGCTGTGCGGCCAGCCACTGCTCCAGCTTTGGCCCCTGCAGGTTGCGCAGCTCCACGCAGCTGTTGATGCGCTCCAGCGCCTCGTTCAGCGCGCGATCGGAAGCAGGCACCTTGTGCGTGGAGAAGAAGCTCTGCACGTCGGCGCGCGCCGATTCCGAACAGAAGCCGCTGGTCGAGCCGACGAGCATTCCGCCCATCGCCGTGGTGAGTTGCGCCTGCACCTTGTCCCAGTGCTCCTGGATGTACTTCCAGGTTGCATCGCGCGTCTCCTCGCCCTGCAATGCGATGGCGAACTGAATCGCCGCGTCCTGGTTGCGGACTTTGCCCGAGGCCGCCAGGTCCAATGCGCGTTCCAACAGCGAAGGGTCCTGGAACTGCGT
>JASHTH010000081.1 GCA_030040655.1 Acidobacteriaceae bacterium
CGAACCAGCCGACCAGCAACAACGCAGCGCCAACCAATCCTCAGGCGCAGCAGCAGCCGGTCGATCCGCCGACTGCGGCATCGGCTCCTCAGGCGCCCGCAAACCAGGACCAGCAACTCACCGGCACTTCCAACCCTCCCCAACCGCAGCACTAAGACCCACAATCGGCATCGAACCCAACCGGGATGCGCAGAGCGCGCATCCCGGTTGCGCCGTTTATACTGAGTCCCAGGGCAGTTTCGGAAGTAGTATGTCCGCTTGGATGCCGCTCTAGGTCGCCGCTCCCTGTCGGTCGCGTCGGCTGGGCGTTTCTTCTCCGGCTACATTCATTCCTAGACTGCCATAATGGTCCGCAGGCCAACGGAAGTGCATGAAAAAACAACAGCCTGTCATCCTGGGTGCCCTTGCACTGCAGACTCACGGAAGCACAGGAAAAATGCAACAACCTGTCATCCTGAGCGGAGTCCGATCGCGGCAGCGAACGGACGGAGTCGAAAGATCTGCGGCTCGTTCGGAAGTGCGCTTTCAGTTGAGCAGACTTATTTCATCCTGCGTACGCATTTTTGACATGGTTCCCCACGGAGCGATTGTGTCCATCCAGCGATCGAATCTGCTTCTCCTCACTCTGTTTTTCGCGGGGATTTCCTTCAGCCGCTCGCAGGTTGCGCCAACCGCCTATGCGCAGCGATTCACCATCGACGGCGGCGGCTTGGGCTCGCTCTTCCAGCCGGACTACGGCGGAAATCACCTGATCGGATTAGGCGCCTATGTGGACGTAAGGCTCACGCGCTGGATTCAGCCCGAGTTCGAGGGCCGTTGGCTGCGCTTCAATCAGTTCGAGAATGTGCACCAGGACAACTACCTCCTCGGACCGCGCGTTCCCATCCACAAGTTCTGGAAGGCGACTCCCTACGCAAAGGTGCTCGTCGGCATGGGGTCGATGAACTTCCAGTTCAACTACGCGCATGGCCGCTTCACCGATATCGCCTACGGCGGCGGCGTGGATATCGACCTCAACCGGCACTTCACCGTGCGGCCAGCCGACTTCGAATACCAACAATGGCCCAACTGGGTGCAGGGCACGCTCTATCCCTGGGGCGTGAGCGCGGGGATCTCGTACCGGGTCTGGGGCGGGCGGCAATGATGCCAGCCTGGAGCCGCAGGGCGTCGATGGCAGAACAGCTGGACCCGATCGTCAATTTCCGCGTCGGAGATAACAGAGTAGCCCTCAACCGGCCCGAGCCCGCCAAAACAGTTGTCATCCTGAGGCGAAGCCGAAGGATCTGCGTTTGTTCTTCAATCGCGTTCCATCTCGACTGCTCGACCGTATGGAAACCTGAATGCAACCGCGGATCCTTCGTCGCTGCGCTCCTCAGGATGACATTGCGCAGAGGAGCGACGGTATGGACCTTTGCCGAAAACTCACCAGTTACGTAGCCAGCGACGCAGGCGCCACGGGCAAGACCTCGTACGGTCGCATCATCTCGTTATCCTCGTGCTCCAAGATGTGGCAGTGCCAGACGCAGCGGCCAGCGTATCCTTCAAAGCGCGCGATGATCCGCGTCACCATCTGCGGATGCGCGCTGGCCGCCAAGCCGGGGCTGGGAAGCGTGCCGGCGACAAGCAACGCGGCAAGGGACGTTGCGGCAAGTCTTTGCATTGAACCGCCTGATTCGCCCGGGGAAAAGAGGCGACTTGAGCGGTTTTAGGCGATCTGGATGAATGCCGGTTGAAGGGGAGATGACAGCGGAGCGAATTCGCTGTGCAGGAGGCATTCGCGAAACGCTATAACGATTTCGGGGTTGTAGGAGGACCCTTCGATGTTTCGCTATTCGGCCAAGATGTTCGCCGTCGGTCTGCTTGCCGCCATTGGAGCAGCAGGCAGCGTGCGCCCACTGGGCGGACGCTTGCGCGGCAATGATGCCGCGGCAACTTTTCGGGATTGCGACACGTACTGCCCGGCGATGGTCGTTGTTCCACCGGGTAAATTCAAGATTGGCAGCCCGATGAGCGAGCCCGGAAGAGGCAGCGATGAGAATCCGCAAAGGATCGTAACGATCTCCTATACGCTTGCGGTCGCCAGGTATCCGGTAACGCGAGGAGAGTTCGCAGCCTTCGTCAAAGATACGGGTTGGAAGGTCGGCCCATGCGAGCATTGGGATGGCAATTCGTTCCGCGTCGAGGAGGGCGTGGGTTGGAGCCGTGCGTTCCATCAAACCGACCGGCATCCCGTCGTTTGCGTGAACTGGGACGATAGTCTGGCCTATCTTCGGTGGTTATCGCAAAAAACGGGCAAGAATTATCGACTGTTGAGCGAGGCCGAGTGGGAATATGCTGCTCGCGCGGGCACCACCACCGCGTGGTATTGGGGTTCTCGCGAGGCTGATCAGTGCCGCTACGCGAACGGCGCGGATCTGTCCGCCAAGGCCGAGGGAGTCGTCGCCCCCGCTTTCGTTCCTTGCGATGACAACTTCGCACACACGAGCCCGGTGGGGAGCTTCCGGCCCAACCCATTCGGCCTTTATGACATGGGCGGCAACGTCGGTGAGTGGGTCGAGGATTGCTATCACGATACTTACGTCGACAATCCCGCGGATGGTAGAGCGGTCGAGACCTGTCTGGCCAAATTCCACTATGCGCGAGTGATGCGGGGCGGGGCGTGGAATGCAATTCCTGCCTGGATACGCTCGGCGTCACGCGATGTTGAGGTACCGTCGCTTCGTGCAGACACCTTTGGGTTCCGTGTTGCCAGAACGGAATGAGGAAGTGCGGCCCAGACGTGGTGGCCGGGCAGCCTGGTTCAGGGTTACTCTGTCTTAAGGAGGAGGCTCGATGACCCGCACCGCACGGACGCCGATTGCGACGGGCCTTGCCTTCGCGATCGTCATAACTCTGCCATCCGTTGCATCGGCGGCCGGAACTGCGGGCGCCGTTTCCGACGATGCTCCCGACGAAGCGCCTGCTCTGATTGTCACGGCAGACTTCAATGGCGACGGCATTGCGGATCTGGCGGAAGTGACTTCGCCCGATGGCGATCCCTCCGGGCCCCGGTACCTGACCGTTTTGCTGGGCCAGGGACATGGCGCCTTCAGACAGGCAGGCTCAAGGCCGGTGCTGGGCCGCGATCCTCGATCGATCGTCGTTGGCGATTTTAATGGAGATGGTTTCCCAGATGTGATTGTTGGAGACGGCGACGGGTCACTGACTGAGTTTCTGGGCGATGGGAAGGGCGACCTGGTTCCTGCCGGTGACGTGGCTCGCCTTGGCTCGATCGAGTCGATCGCAGTCGGAGACTTCGACCATGACGGCACCCTTGACCTGGCCGTCTCAGACACGCTTGCGAACGAGGTGACGGTGTTTCTTGGCTCAGGAAATGGATCATTCCGGCCGATATGGACATTTTCGTTGCCGACTCAAGGGAAGTTCTACCGCCTTGTCACCGCGGACTTCAACGGAGATGGCATTCCGGATCTCGCGGTGATCAATGAGGACGGGGATGCGTTCGTGGTGATGATCGGCACCGGCAAGGGCACTTTCAGTTATGCTCCCGAGCTAAGTCACACTAAGGATCCCATTACCCATTGCCTCACCTAGCGGGGATCCGTCAGCTATCAGATAATCATTGTGGACGATGGGAAAAAGACCGAGCGGGGTGAAGGGGATTGCTTTCCGCTCTGGTTGCGCGACTTTGTCACGGAATTTTTGATCCTGTTCCGGACGCGTCGGAATGGACGCAATGTAGCAAAAAGGCCGCCCGGTGAGGGCCGGCCTCTGTGTCTTACACACGTCGAGTGCCCGGTCTTAAGGCACGCGTTCGAGCGCGGGTGGCTGCCAGGTTCCGTCGAGGATGGGCTCTTTGGGCCAATACAGGCGAATCGTGAGATTGAATGGGCCGTCTCCCGCTGGAAGCCAGTTCGATTCGCGATCCGGACCCGGACTCTGGCCCTGAATGTAAAGATCGAGCGAGCCGTCCGGATTGAACTTCAGCGGATCGCGGTCGCCGATTGCGTAACGGTTGAGCGGATTCGCAATGAAGTAGCCGTCCTTGTCGTAGGCGGTGAGAGACCAGAACGCGAGCACCGGAGGCAATTCATCCTTGCCGAAGTGCATGCGGTAGCGCATGGAGCCGATGAGGGGCCGGCCTGAGCGGTCGGCGAAGTTGCTGACGTAGACGGCGTCTTCCGGTGGATTGGCTCCCAGCGCGAGGCGAGCGGTAATGGCGCGGCTGACATAGTCGGTTCCATAACGGCCGACGTTTCGGATGAAGGTATTCCATCCCGGTTTTGCCTGGCTGGATTTGCCGGCGAAGCCTTCAAGACGAGCGGACGCAACGCGTGCGCCTTCGTTCACCGCTTGCAACTGCTCCGGGGTGAGCTTCGAGGGGTCGAAGTCCTGGCCAGGCACCATGCCAATGCGAGCGAGGCTGGCGACCATGGCGGCATCGGCGGTGTGCGGCGGGTTGGCTTTCATGGCCAGGGCAAAGGCGGCGAAGAATTCAACTGGCGTCATCAACCTGACACGATCCGGCGGCGTGACGTCACCGGATTTCCCGAAGGCCAACGCGGAGCCGAGCTTCTGCTCTCCGTTCGGGTACTTGCTCAGCGGCATGATGCGCATGCCCTGCTGAAACGCATGGACGTTGTCGTAATCGGAGGGGCCGTTGGTTTGCGTGCGGCCGAGGAGCCAAACGATATTAGTCGGCGCATCGTAACGCGTAACGCCTTCCGGGAGCCCGCCGGTCCAGCCCGGGCCAACGAATGCGAACCACGCCTCTTTCGTGCCGGTGGTTCGTTTGCCGGGATCGGCAAACGTCTCGGTCCAAGCATCCATGAACTGCAAAAGGTAGAAGCGGCCGCGCGAGCCGGGAACGTGAATGAGGACCGGCTCCTTCTTGAGATCCAGCCACGCCATGGAATAGAGCGTGTCGGCGTTGGGCCTCACGACCTTCCTGGTATCCGGACGCGGAAATTGCGGGACGTGTGTGAACTCGTTGACGGGCTGGCCGGCGCGTGTTGCTTCCAGAAGCACCAGTGGATAGGCGTAATCGTAGGCGCGCTCTGCGACATCCCGAAGATCGGAAGAGGCCGATTGGGCATGGAGCGCGGCGGCAGCGAGAAGCATGGTCAGCACGATTGTCAACTCTAGCATCGGGAGCCGGCCTGAATGGTTACTGCTATCGTGCAGCCCGGAACCGGAACCTTGCAACCCCTGATTGCGGCAGAGACCTTTTGCCCCGGCCGAGCAATGGTCTCGCTTCGCTCCAGCAAAAAGGCCGCCCGAATTCGAGCGGCCTTTTGTTTTCTGTTCCCTGAT
>JASHTH010000633.1 GCA_030040655.1 Acidobacteriaceae bacterium
CTCTACTTCGGCGGAGCCGGCGTAAACACTTCGCGCTTCTGGCTGGGCTCGGGCTTGGGCTTCGGCTTGGGAGCCTTCTTCGCTTCTTTCCTGCCTTTGTCTTTGTTTCCCATGCCTCAAAGCATGACACAAAAGGGCGGCGTTGTGAAAGACGAAAAGCGGCCTATTTAAGCTTGGCCAGGAAGGCGCGCATCGCGCTCAGTACTTCGGTCTCATTCGATAGGAAAACATAGTGATTCGCGCCCGCCACGGTGACCCGGCGCGCCGCAGGCACTCCGTTTTCCACCGATTTTTCCTGCTTTTCGGTCAACGCCGCCAAAGCCGTCGAATACGCCTGGGCCGATGCACGCACCGAGGGATCGGGATTCGAATCAGCCCAGGTTCCCAGCCCATGCGGATTCGCAAAGACGAAAAGCGCCGGCGACGGTATCGCGGTGTACTTCTTCGGCTCGCCGATCAGCTTCATCAGCATCGCACCTCCCGGCGGATCGCGCCGCTTTCCCACACTTCCATCCGGATTTGCGTTCCACTGCGCCCGCAGCTCACCTTGCGGAAATCGCAGGCCCTCGACGCGCTCGGAGTATCTTTGCAGCGCGTCGAAGCTGGCCAGGTCGGCCGCATCCGGTGGCGGCGCCTGAGGCGGTGGCAGCTTGATGTGCAGATTCATGATCTCCGCCATGCTCGCACCGCTTCCGTCGTCGAACGCGTACGCATATCCGGCATCGAGATACACCAGGCCCGCAACGCGACCCGGATGGGCATTGTCGATCCAGCTCATCTCCGCGCCGGCCATCGAATGCCCGGCCAGAATCGGCTTCTTCAATCCGAGCGCATCGATCGCCGCCAGCACGTCTTCGCCCAGCCGATCTGCCGGGTCGTCTGTGGCCGCGTAGCCAGAGGCTCCGAATCCCCGGCGCGTGATGCCGTAGACATGGTTGTGAGCGGTCAGCTTCAGCGCGAAATCATCAAAAACGTGGGCCGTGTCACCCCCGCCGGCCAGCAAAACCAGAGGTCTGCCCTTGCCGCCCCAGTCCAGCACTTCCAGGCGCACGTCCTTGTCAACGTTGACAAACCGCACTGTGTGCGGCGACGGATCCTTCCAGCCAGTGCTTTGCTGCGCGCGAAGCAGAGCGAGGCCGGCTATCAGCAAAACGAGGCAACACCGACTCGTGCAGCGGCCCACGGAATCTCCCCCTCGCACCTTGCTTACGCGATGGAAGCAGTCCCGGTTCCGCTGTTCGATGTGGGTTGCGACGTCAGCCATTCGCGCCGTCGCGCGCAGCAAATCATGGCTCCTGGGTTTCAATTCGCTCACCGCGGCCGCGTCGTGAACCCCTGCTCCTTCCACAGCCGGTCCCAGTTCCAGATCAGCCCCCACTCCTTAGGCGGAACGCGATAGCCGAGCTGGTGCGCCAGCATCAGGATCTGGCCGCGATGATGGGCCTCGTGCGAGAACATGTAGAGGAACATGGCTCCGCCTGCGGGCCACGTGCGCGTCCAGCTATCGCGCGTGAACTTTGTCACCTTCCGATCCGGCGCGTCGCCGAGCGCATCCTTCAGCATGAGCAGGCACTGCGCCGCGCTCTTCTTGTGCGCCGAGGCGGCCTGCTTCCTCGTGCAGCGGTAAGGATCGAGCGGCGCCGGACATTTCAAGTGCGGCGCATTCCGCTTCAACCAGGCCACGCGGCAGTTGTGCAGGTGGGCGTAGAGCGCCGCGATCGTTCGCCTGCCGCGGCCGGGTGCCCCAGGTCTCGATCCTGAAACCGGGGATGGAGGCCTTCGTGTTGAATACTCGTCGGGGACCCGCCAGCCTTCCGCCCGCCACGCCCGCGGGTCGAGACGCGCGAGGATGAGCTGGTTCATCGCGTCGTTGACGGCGTAAGTCTCCAGCAGCACGTCGCGAAGTTCGCAAGGATCTCTCATTGCGTTACCCCGAAGTCAATCGTAAACGGACCGCGCCCGCAGGCTTTCCATGAAAGGGATTGGTTCCGTTCAACCCGCTGGGTGCCCCAGGTCAGGGTCCCCGGCAAGTGATGTTTGCTTGCGGGGGTGGAGATACCTCTTTTGGGCCCTGGGATGGGGTGATTCGGCCAATCGACTCCCCAATTCCTGCAGGCTTTCCACGAACCAAAGGCCCCGGTCGCGGTTCGACTCGGCGGGGTGCCGCAGGTCTCGATTCTAAGACCTGGAACGGACACTGCCAGTTGAGTCGTTGGCCGCGATCTGCTGCCGGCTCACTCCGCCCCCCACGCTCGCAGGTCCAGATGCATGAGGATGGGCTGGTTCATCGTGTCACGGGCATCCAAGGCTCTGATCGCTGCCTCTACATACAAGCCCGGCGTACCTGAAACTGACACTTCGTCGAGAAGATAATTGCCCTCGACTTCGAGTGCTACCCTCTCAGGCATGAATAAGTCACCGCTGCTTGCGCTCGTTCTGCTCACTGTCTCTCCGACGGCCTATTCAAGCCCAACTGCTGCCAACACCGCAGAACTGGCCGCGCCCTCCGCCGAGGCGATCACTCTGGGGAACTCTGTGGTTCCCCTGGAGCAGGGATGGAAATTCCAGCCGGGTGACTCGCCCTGGGTGAACGGCGGGCCGCTGTGGGCGCAACCGGACTATGACGATGCGCGTTGGGCAGCGATGGATCTGACACCGGGAGCCGGCACTGTCGACCTGTTGATCGGCACTTCGGGCTATGTCCCCGGCTGGACGAAAAGAGGCTATCCGAACCTGATCGGCTACGCCTGGTATCGGCTGCTCGTGCACGTCGCCAGTTTTGGCCAGCCGCTGTGGCTGAAGATGCCGAACAACTTCGATGACGCATTCCAGCTCTACGCGAACGGACGATTCGTGGGCCAATTTGGCGACTTCTCTCAAGATCGCGTGACCATGTACTATTCTCAACCCACCTCCTTCGCGTTGCCAAAGCCGGGGCAGGACGGGACCATCGTGCTGGCGATGCGCTTCTACATGTCGCCTGCATCGCCGCTGCTCGCTCCCGACGTGGGTGGTCCGCACACGCCGCCAGTGTTGGGGCTGGCCTCCACCGTACGCCTGATGCAGGCGTCGGAGAGGGAGTCCCTTCTGCGCACGCAGTTCGGAACCCTCCTGGTCGCGTTTCTCCAGCTGCTGACCGCGCCCCTGGCGCTCTGGGCGTGGCTCTATAACCGGAAGACACGCCTGTGGGTCTGGCTCTTTCTGGCCCTGGCGGGGCAACTTATTTTGAACCTTGTATCGGTCACGGGGGCATTGGCGACCCTGTTCTCTCAGGCCGTTGGCTGGTCGTCCGTCGCCGTTTCCCTGCCCCTGTTCCTTCTCTTCTGGTGGCACTGGTTCGAACTGGAGGAGAAACGATGGATTCCGCGCGCCGGCTGGCTGATGGCGGCAGCGGCCACGGTGGCCGGTCTTCTCGCCTACTCGCCTTTTCTGGGTTGGAATTTTATGTCGCGCCCCGCGCTCCAAGGGATCAACGATCTGGCCATTGGGCTCACTGCCGGAATTTCGCTGTTGCAGGTCATCATCCTCATCGAGGGCTTTCGCCGCGACCGTCTCGAGGCGCTGCTGCCCGCGGTGCCCATCCTGCTGGGGCTGTTTAACGCCTTTTGGAGCTATCTTCTGGTGACGTTCCACGTTCCGAACGAGTTTTTCCCCTTCGGTCTGGGCATTTATGTAGCGAATGTGATCGATTTCCTGACCATTACGATCATCTTCGCCCTCGCTCTGCGGCGCTTTATGAGGACCCAGGTGCGGGAATCGCTCGCGCGCCAGGAAGTGAAGCGCGACCTCGAGCAGGCGCGGCAACTGCAGCAGCGCGTGCTGGTGCCGGAAACCATCACCTCGCCCTGCTTTACGGTGACCGCCGAATACCGCCCGGCGCAGACCCTCGGCGGCGATTTCTTCCAGACGCTGACGCGCCCCGACGGCGCGCTGCTGGTAGTCATCGGCGACGTCTCGGGCAAGGGTGTCAGCGCGTCGATGCTGGTGGCCGTGCTGGTAGGCGCTATCCGGGGCCAGGCCGAGCACAGCTTCGATCCGCAGGCCATGTTGGCCATGTTGAATCGCCGCATGCTGGGCCGCTCGGGTGAGCATTTCGCCACTTGCCTGGCAGCGCAGATCGCGCCCGACGGCGTCATGCGCCTGGCCAACGCCGGACATCTGCCGCCATACCTGAACGGCGCGGAGATGGAACTGGAGGGATCGCTGCCGCTGGGCGTGACCGAGAATGTGGAGTATCCGGCGCAGACCTTCAGGCTGAAGCCGAGCGACCGTCTCGAGGCGCTGCTGCCCGCGGTGCCCATCCTGCTAGGGCTGTTTAACGCCTTTTGGAGCTATCTTCTGGTGACGTTCCACGTTCCGAACGAGTTCTTCCCTTTCGGTCTGGGCATTTATGTAGCGAATGTGATCGATTTCCTGACCATTACGATCATCTTCGCCCTCGCTCTGCGGCGCTTTATGAGGACCCAGGTGCGGGAATCGCTCGCGCGCCAGGAAGTGAAGCGCGACCTCGAGCAGGCGCGGCAACTGCAG
>JASHTH010000634.1 GCA_030040655.1 Acidobacteriaceae bacterium
GACTCATCGTAAAGCCGCAAGCGAGGCCGCGCTATACCCTGAACGAACTTCTCGCACAATGCGAAGACAAGGCGCCGATTTCAGTAGAGGACCGCGAATGGCTGAATGCCGCGCCTGCGGGGCGCGAGCTTTTGTGAAGCGCGGCGACATCTACCTCGTCTCCCTCGACCCGATCTCCGGCCACGAACAACAAGAGACTCGACCCGTGCTTGTCGTATCGCCCGATTCATTCAATGAATTGACGCAGGCTCCCGTCGTCGTTCCGATCACGTCGGGAGGATCGTTCGCCCGCACGCGCGGATTTGCTCTACCTCTCGCCAGCGCCGGGACAAAAACCACCGGCGTAATCCGATGCGATCAGGTGCGAGCGCTGGACTTTGGCGCTCGCGGCGCAAGGTTCCTGGAGCGCATCCCCGAAGCTATCCTTGGCGAGGTTCTGGCGCGGCTATCCACGATTTTTGAATAGGCGGCCGAGGAAATGCCGGCGGTCGCATTTCGTACCACTTTCTCGATGGCGCGCAGCGCTTGCGGCCGGGGAAAGCCGGGGCGGCTGGCCAGGCGGATGGTCCGTGCAGATTTGCCCGCGAGCGGGCGCAGAACGATGCCGCGAGGCGCGAGCGAGGTGGCGGCGAGAGCAGGGATGAGCGTGGCGCCATAGCCGGCGGCAACGAGGTTGACAAGCGTCTCAAGGCTGGCAGCCTGCATGGAGTTCTGCAGGCGGTTGCGCGCCGACCGGTTTTTGCCTCCGCAGGCTTCGAGGGCATGAAGGGCCAGGCAGTGGCCTTCGGCGAGCACCAGCAACTCGCCGGCGAGCGACTCTTCGGTGACCGTCTTCTGGCGGGCGAGGGGATGGCCCGTAGGCAGCGCGGCGAGAAGAGGCTCGTCGAAGAGCGCAATCTCGGTGATCTCCGGCGAATCGGCGGGGGTGGCCAGCAGTGCGGCGTCGAGCTTGTGGCTGCGCAGGTTTTCGATCAGCGCGCGAGTCTGGTCTTCCCACAATTCGATCGTCAGGCCTGGGTAGTCCTTGCGCAGGGGTCCGAGGATCCGCGGCATCAGGTAAGGCGCAAGCGTGGGGATCGCGCCTAGGCGGAGAGGTCCCACGAGCGGATCGCGCGCGGCTTGTGCGACGGTTTCCATCTGCCCGGCTTCGTCCAACGCGCTTCGCGCATGGGCGAGAATCCGGCTGCCGACGGGCGTCAAGTCTACCCGCTTGTTGGTTCGCTCCAGCAGCGTGACGCCGAGTTCGTTTTCGAGCTTGCGAATCTGGCTGCTCAGGGTGGGCTGGCTCACGTGGCAGGATTCGGCGGCGCGACCAAAATGCCGGTGCTCGGCGACGGCTACGAGGTAGCGCAGGTCCTGGAGGTTCATTGACAGCCTATGAAACTACCGATTCTATGATAGAGCGAAAGAATCGTCATTGTAGAAACAATTGATTTTTCTTATTGTGCTCCGGGTCTTAATCTGGTCTTCGCGGGATGCATCTTACGCAGCCGTCCCGTTGCGGCGCCTTTCGCGTGGAAATCTCGACGCCATCGGCAAGATCACATACTGGAAGTCATGCTCGACTTTATACTGACCTGCGAATCGATTGCGGATTCTGAAGGAGAGATCATGTCGGACGAATCGAAATGCCCGTTCTCGAACGGCGCGCAAAAACGCGCAATGGCAGCAGTGCGCGGCAACCGCGACTGGTGGCCCGAACAGCTCAACCTGGGCATCTTGCACCAGAACTCCTCGCTGTCCAATCCGATGGGCGAGGATTTCAACTACGCCGAGGAGTTCTTGAGCCTTGACCTGGACGCCGTGGTCCGGGACCTGCATACCCTGATGACGGATTCGCAGGATTGGTGGCCGGCGGACTTCGGCCACTACGGACCGCTCTTCATCCGCATGGCCTGGCACTCGGCGGGCACCTACCGCATCCACGACGGACGCGGCGGCGGAAGCCGGGGCTCGCAGCGGTTTGCGCCGCTCAATAGTTGGCCCGACAATGCCAGCCTGGACAAGGCGCGCCGGCTGCTGTGGCCTATCAAGCAGAAGTACGGCCGCAAAATCTCCTGGGCGGACTTGATGATCCTGGCCGGCAATGTAGCCCTCGAGTCGATGGGCTTCAAGACCTTCGGCTTTGGCGGCGGCCGAGAGGACATTTGGGAGCCGGAGGCGGAAATCGATTGGGGTGCGGAGACCACATGGCTGGGCGACGAGCGCTACAGCGGCGACCGTGAGCTGGCCAACCCGTTCGGCGCGGTGCAGATGGGCCTGATCTACGTGAACCCCGAGGGCCCGAACGGCAACCCCGACCCCATCGCCGCGGCGCGGGATATCCGCGAGACCTTCGCGCGCATGGCGATGAATGACGAGGAGACCGTGGCGCTCATTGCCGGCGGTCATACCTTCGGCAAGACCCACGGCGCCGCCGCTGCAACCACGTACTGCGGTCGCGAGCCCGAGGGCGCGGATGTAGCTGAGATGGGCCTGGGCTGGAAGAACAGCTTCGGCACCGGCTTTGGCGCCGACACGATCACCAGCGGCCTGGAGGTGATTTGGTCGCAGACACCCACGAAGTGGAGCAATCACTTTTTCGACAATCTGTTCAACTACGAATGGGAGCTGACCAAGAGCCCGGCCGGCGCGTATCAGTGGAAGCCCAAGGGCGACGCGGGCGCGAATTCGGCGCCGGATCCGTGCGACCCTTCCAAGCATCGCACGCCGAACATGCTGACTACCGACCTCTCTCTGCGCTTCGACCCGATCTACGAAAAGATATCGAGGCGCTTCTACGAGCATCCGGACGAATTCGCGGATGCCTTCGCGCGGGCATGGTACAAGCTGACCCACCGCGACATGGGTCCGATCGCGCGCTACCTTGGCCCGCTCGTGCCCAAAGAGCAACTGATCTGGCAGGACCCGGTGCCTGTGGTCGACCATATTCTGATCAACGAGAAAGATGCCGAGGCCCTCAAGTCCGAGGTCCTTGCATCCGGCCTGTCGATTTCGCAGCTTGTCACCACCGCGTGGGCCTCGGCGGCGAGCTTCCGCGGCAGCGACCGGCGCGGCGGCGCCAACGGCGCGCGCATCCGGCTCGAGCCGCAAAAGGAATGGGAAGTCAACCAGCCGGCAGAACTCAAAAAAGTGCTGTCGAAGCTCGAGGCCATCCAGAAGAAGTTCAACGATGCGCAGAAGGGCGGCAAGAAGGTCTCTCTGGCCGACCTAATCGTCCTGGCCGGCGGCGCGGCTGTCGAAGCGGCTGCCAAGAAAGCCGGCCACGACGTGAAGGTTCCGTTTACGCCGGGCCGCTCCGACGCCTCGCAGGAGCAGACCGATGCAGCGTCGTTCGCCGTTCTGGAACCGCGCGTCGACGGCTTCCGCAATTTCGCGCGCAAGGGGCTGGAGGGATTGGCGTCTGCCCACGCTCTGGTGGACAAGGCGCAACTGTTGACCCTAACCGCTCCTGAGATGACGGCGCTGATTGGCGGCCTGCGCGTGCTGGGCGCGAACTACGGCCATTCGCAGCACGGTGTCTTTACCAAACGGCCTGAGACTCTGACCCATGACTTCTTCGTCAACATTCTCGACATGGGCACGAAGTGGCAGAAGTCCGAAAAGGATGAGGCTGCGTTGGAGGGACGCGATCGCAAGACGGGCGAGTTGAAGTGGACGGCCACGGTCGTCGATCTCGTATTCGGCTCCAACTCGCAGCTTCGCGCGCTGTCTGAGGTCTACGGCAGCAGCGACGGCGAGGCAGCCTTCGTGAAGGATTTCGTGGCGGCCTGGACCAAAGTGATGAACCTGGATCGCTTCGACCTTCGCGCGCCATCAGCGCCAGCCGCGGCAAAGCGTCCGGCAGCAGAGGCCGTCGCTGCTGACTGAAGAATCTCAGCGAGCTTTCGCCAGACTGCAAAGGACGAACCCCCAGCCTCGGCTGGGGGTCCGCTCATTTTGCGGGAACCGGTTCTGGTGCCATGGGTCATCATTCACATCAGTTGGGCTTGTCATCTGAAGCGAAGTTTGCCGCGTTGTTTGCGGCGACGCAGTCGAAGGACCTGCGATCGTCCTTCAACGAGCTTCTCATTCACCACGCTCGCTACGCCACGCGCTCGATCGTCACCGACTCCAGCACCACATCCTTCTTCGGCTTGTCCTGGGAGCCGCACGGGACTTTCGAGATCTTCACCACCACATCCTGGCCTTCGACCACTTCTCCAAAGATGGTGTGCTTGCCGGTGAGCCAGTGCGTGGGCGCGACGGTGATGAAAAACTGCGAGCCGTTGGTGTTGGGTCCGGCGTTGGCCATGGCCAGCTTGCCGGGCTTATCGAACGAGTGCGGCGAGCCCTTGGTCTCGTCCTGAAAGCGATAGCCGGGCCCGCCCATGCCGGTGCCGGCAGGGTCGCCACCCTGGATCATGAAATCGGGAATCACGCGATGAAAGATGGTTCCGTTGTAGAGCTTGTCGTTGGACTTCTTGCGCGTGTTCGGGTGCGTCCACTCCTTCGAGCCTTCGGCAAGCTCAATAAAGTTTTTCACGGTAATGGGCGCGTCGGATTCAAAGAGACGGACGGTAATATTGCCTTCGCTCGTATGGAAGACGGCGAAAGCTCCTGGGGAATGTGGCATGTAGGCTCCTTTTCAACGGAGTTAGCGGAGTTAGCCGGTCAGCGAGTTAGCAAGTCAGCAAGCCATCGAGTCAGTTCGCCTATCGTCCGCACGCAAGACTATCGTGGAGGTGCTGTGGCGGCTGGAGAGCCGGGAGCAATTGCGCCCGCTGGCAGCGGCGGCAGCGGCTTACCTTCCGGCACGATCGTGACCTTCTTCAACACCACGGGCGTGAGCGGTTTATCGTTTGCGTCACGCGGCACGCGCGCGATGGCTTTTACCACTTCCACGCTGGCATCGTCGCACTGGCCGAAGAGCGTGTAGTGCTGGTTGAGCGACGCGACAGGAATCTCCGTAATGAAGAACTGGCTGCCGTTGGTGTTGGGGCCGGAGTTGGCCATGGCCAGGCGGCCGGCCCGGTCGAAGTTGAGGCTGGGATCGAACTCGTCGTCAAAGCTGTAGCCGGGATCGCCCATGCCGGTGCCCGTGGGATCGCCGCCCTGGATCATGAACTCGGGAATCACGCGATGGAACGTGGTCCCGTTGTACAGCGGCTTGTTGCGCATCTTGCGGCGGGTCGCCGGGTCGGTCCAATCCTTCGTTCCTTCGGCGAGCCCGATGAAATTGGCGACGGCCTTGGGCGCCTGCTTTTGGTAGAACTGGCAGGTGATGCGGCCCATCGTTGTGTCCATGACCACCCGCGGGCCGTTGGGTTGCGTCATTGCGGCAGCCGTTGCTTGAGGCGCATCCGGAACATCCTGGGCAGGCGCGGAAGCCCGAGCGCAACACGGCGTCGCTCCATGAACGGCGACGACCGCAGCCAAAGCAGCAAGGAGGAGGGCGTTGTTTACTTTCATGCAGCTTCGAGAGTACATCATGCGGCGCGTCACGCGCCAGAGCGCCCCCAACCCGTTCGGTCCGACCATGTATCGTTATCGTCATGCGGATTTCGAGGCTTCCCCTTGCCCTTTCGCGGCTGGCGTTGATCGTCTGCACAGTCGCATTTCTGACCACTTCACCGATCTCCTGTTGGACCCAGGAGGATAACGAAACTGGCGCCGCGCAAAAGTCCGCGGCCGCGGGCAAGAGCGGTTCGGATGAAAAGGCAGGCGACAAGTCCGCCGCCGAAAAGTCGACGCTGCCGCCGCTGCCTGCCGACGCGCACGTGGACCAGACGATGGAGCTGAACGGCAAGACGCTCCACTATACCGTGAACGTCGGCGCATTGCCGGTGCGCGATTCCGACGGAAAGACCGTGGGCCAGGTTGTTCTGACGGCCTACACCATGACAGGCAACGACCGCCCCGTAACCTTCGCGGTGAATGGCGGGCCGGGCGCGGCGAGTGTGTTCCTCAATTTCGGCGCCATCGGGCCCAAGCATCTGCAAGGCATCGGCAACGAAGGCGACAGCCCTTCGGACCCGACGGTGCTGAAAGACAACGCCGGAACCTGGCTCGACTTCACCGATCTGGTCTTCATTGACCCAATCGGCACCGGCTTCAGCCGTTCCAGTGTTTCCGAGGACCAGGCGAAGAAGCTCTTCTACTCAACGGAACCTGATATCGACTATCTCTCGCGCATCATCTACGACTGGCTGGTGAAGAACGACCGGCTGGAGTCGCGCAAGTACCTCGTCGGCGAAAGCTATGGCGGATTTCGCGGGCCGCGCATCACTTACTATCTGCAATCGCAACTGGGCGTCGCGCTCAACGGCGTGGTGCTCGTTTCGCCGTACCTGAATCCGAGCATCGACGTGAACGCCGACCTTTCGCCGGTGCCGTGGATGATGACGCTGCCTTCCATCGCGGCGGCGCGCCTGGAACGCGAGAACAAGCTCACGCCCGAGGCGATGGCCGGGGTAATCGGTTACACACTCGGCGAGTACGCATCCACATTGATCAAAGGCCACTCCGATGCCGACGCCGAGAAGAAGATGATCGACCAAGTGACGCAGATGACCGGCCTCGACCCGACGTTTGTCAAGTTTTCCGGCGGGCGGCTGGAAACAGGCGCGTACCTGCGCGAGGTGCATCGCGAAGAGGGCAAGCTGAGCTCGGTCTACGATTCGAATGTGACGTCGTTCGATCCGTTTCCTTTCTCGCCGCAGCAGAGAGCCAACGACCCGATTCTGGCCAGCATCATTGCTCCGGTGACAATGGCGATGGTCGATTTCGTCACCCGCACAGTGGGCTGGAAGGTGGATGCGCGCTACAACGCACTTTCCTACGACGTGAATCGCCTCTGGTCTCGCGGCGACGATCTGCGCCAAGGATCGGTGCCCCAACTGCGCCAGGCCGTGGCCGCCGATCCCAAGCTGCGCATGCTCATCGTACACGGATGGAACGATCTCTCCTGTCCCTTCATGGGTTCTCTGCTTACAGTGAACCAGATTCCGGTAATGGGCGACCCGGCGCGCGTGGCCGTGAAGGAGTATCCCGGCGGGCACATGTTCTACACACGCGAATCGAGCCGGCTGGATCTGCGCAAAGACGTCATGGAAATGTACGGCAAGCACTGAAACGGCGAGATAGGTCCATCTCGATTCCTGCGGCGCGAATGGTCTGCGGCCAGAATGTTGGGGTATGCTAGGGCATTCGTCCATCCCCTGCTTTTTCTGTCTGAACTTCTCGCGATTCACGGTTTTCAAATTGCGTGATGCCGCCCAAGGAGGCCGCCCCGTGCGATTCCGTTCTACGCTTCTTCTTTTTGCGTTTTCGCTGTGGCTTGCGCCCGTTTTGGCGGCGGCAGCAGCGAAGCCGGCTCCAACGGCGAAGGCCCCCGAGATCAGCTATGAGCGCTATAAGCTGAGCAATGGTCTCGAGGTGCTGCTGCACGAAGATCACAAGCTGCCCATCGTGGCCGTGGACATCTGGTACCACGTGGGCCCGGTGAAGGAGCGCGCGGGACGCACGGGATTTGCGCACCTCTTTGAGCACATGATGTTCGAGGGCTCAAAGCATGTGGGCGAGAAGGCTCATGACAAGTATCTCGAGTCGGCGGGCGCGACGGACATCAACGGTACTACGGATTTCGATCGCACCAATTACTTCGAGACGGTTCCGTCCAATCGATTGGAGTTGGCGCTGTGGCTGGAAAGCGATCGCATGGGATTTCTTCTCGACACGCTGGATCGCGCCAAGCTCACCAACCAGCGCGACGTGGTCCGCAATGAGAAACGGCAGGGCGAGGGACGGCCGTACGGCGTAGTCGACGATGAGGTTTACCACCAGCTCTTTCCCAAGGGGCATCCCTATTATGGCGCGGTGATGGGTTCGCACGCCGACATTGAGGCGGCGCGGCTGAACGACGTGCGCGAGTTCTTCAAGCAATACTACGTGCCGAACAACGCGACCATGGCCATCGCCGGAGATTACGATCCGGCGACAATCAAGCCGCTCATTGAAAAGTATTTTGGGCCTATTCCGGAAGGACCTGCGGTGCCCGAGACGCCGGTGGAGACGCCGCGCATCACCGAGGAGCGGCGCGTCGTCGTAACCGACACGGTGCAACTGCCCAAGGTGATCCTGGCTTGGCTTTCGGCGCCGGCCTTCACGCCGGGAGACGCGGAGGCCGACATTGCTGCGCATATTCTGGGCGTCGGCAAGTCGAGCCATCTCTATCGCGAGCTGGTGTACAAGCAGCAGATTGCGCAATCGGTGGAGTGCAACAATGATTCGTTGAAACTCGCGTCTCCGTTCGTGTGCGAGATGATCGCCAAGCCGAACGTGACGCCGGAGACGCTGGAGGCCGAAGCTGGGAAGGTGATTGCCGAATTGAGCGAGAACGGCCCCTCGGCCGATGAAGTGGATTGGGCGCGTAACTGGGAAGAGACAGAGCTGATCTCTGGATTGCAGCGGCTGGGCGGCTTTGGCGGCGTCGCCGACCAGCTCAACTACTTTAACCAGTACACGGGCGATCCGGGCTATCTGCCGAAGGACCTGGCACGTTACGACGCGGTGACCGCGGCGAGCGTGCAGAAGTACATCCAGCAGACGCTGGGCAAGGACCAGCGCGTGGTGGTTTACGGCGTACCCGGCAAGAAGGTGCTGAACGACGTTCCGCGCAGCCCTGAGGACGCCGACGCCGACGTGAAGATCAATCCCGAACACACGCCGGAGTTCGAAGCGGCGCAGGCATGGCGGGCCACGCCGCCCAAGCCCGGACCGCAGCGCCCTCTGGTGCTGCCCAAACCCACGGTTTTCACGCTGTCGAACGGGTTGACCGTGTATCTCGTCGAACGCCACGAGTTGCCGATTGTCAGTGCGGCGCTGGTGACGCTGGCGGGCAGCGCGGAGAATTCTGCGGATCATCCCGGATTGGCGGGCATGACGGCGGCGCTGCTTACTGAGGGAACGACGTCGCGATCCGCCGAGGAGATCGCCAACGCGGCTTCGGCTCTGGGCGCTGGCCTGGAAAGCTCCAGCGACGCGGACAGCGCTCGGGTTCGCATCTCGCTGTTGTCGAAGTACGCCGGCAAGGGGTTGAATCTGGTGGCCGACTGCGCGGAGCATCCAGCGTTTCCCGACGCCGATCTCGAGCGCATTCGGGCGCAACAGCTCACGTCGTTGCTTCAGCAGCAGGACAATCCGTTCCAACTGGCGCAGCGCGCAGGCGTGCTGAACCTGTATGGTCCTTCGAATCCGTACGGGTACGACTCGTTGGGGACGCAGGCCTCCGTGCGCGGCATCACGCGGGACGAGATCGCCGAGTTTCACGATCGCCATTACGGTCCCACAGACAGCCTGCTCGAGCTCACCGGCGATCTGTCGCCTGCCGAGGCGAAAACGCTTGCCCAGGAGGCCTTCGGCAAATGGTCTTCGGCCGCCGTTATAGCGCCTTTGCCGGCCGCGCCGCCGGCTCCGGAGCGGAAGATTCTGCTGGTCGATAAGCCGGGCTCGCCACAGACCGCGCTTTTGACCTTCGGCGTCGGCCCGCAACGGAACTCGCCCGACTATCCCGCGGCGATGGTGATGGACCTGGTGCTGGGCGGGTTATTCTCATCACGCATCAACATGAACCTGCGCGAGATCCATGGGTACACCTACGGCGCG
>JASHTH010000635.1 GCA_030040655.1 Acidobacteriaceae bacterium
ACGCAGGACGGATATTACTCGGTGCAGCTATTGGGGTCGAAGTTGCTGGTCGTCGTGCTGAACAGCAATTCGTTTGTCGGAATTGCGCCCAGCATAACGGACGCCGATGCGGAACTCACTTGGCTGGACTCGCAACTTTCCGCGGCTAAGAGCGCCGGTCAAAAGGTATGGATTCTGATGCATGTGCCGCCCGGAGCCAACGCTCAGCTCATCGCTCAGACGGCGGCCGTACCCAGCGATGTTGACGAAGATACCGCATCGATGATGTGGGACGAAAAAGTCCAGGAAGGGTTTCTGCAGACACTTGGCCGGTACCCGGGCCGGGTGACGCTGATGCTGGCCGGACACACGCACATGGATGAATTCCGGATCCTGTCCACGGGCGACGTGCTGGAACAGTTGCCGGGGATAAGCCCATGTTTTGGGAATAACCCTGCTTATAAGGTTCTTACCATCGGGCAGGATACATTCGCTCCGACGGATTACGAAGCCTTCGACTACAATCTGGCAACGTTTCCGGCGCAGTTCGGCGTCCTCTACAGGTTTTCCGCCACCTATGGTTATGGCGCGGAAAGCGCCCTGGCGGCTTCGCTCCAGAACTTATATCCGCGGCTGAACACGGACCAGAAGGATCAGGACACGTACACGTTGCTGTACGATTCCGGCAGCACGGCCGTGAATCCCGTCACCTACTTTCCGTGGAATCCCATTAACGATGTGAACTGGCCCATCTTCTCGTGCACCATTGGCAAAATGGGCGAGCCGGATTATGTCGATTGCGTGAACTCGTATTGAGGCGAGTCAAACAGCGGAAACTCCGGTCGAAGAAAAGAGGCGCTTGGAGATGTGGCGCGCCTCCCGTTTTTCATCTTCGAGTGGCTCTTTCAATGCCCTTTTCGCTCTCGACTCAGTTCTGATCCGGCGCCGAATTCCCAGGATTTTTTGTTCGGGTCTCGCGAAGCGCAGCCGCGGAATCGCGGGCTTTTTCGCGCCGGTCCTCATCGTCGTTCTGTGCATGCTTCTCCTTGAGAGACGCAGGATACGGCTTGCCGCGCATCATGCCCCTCCAGAGAATCCGGTTGTAGAGAAGCGGATCGACGCGATCCGCGTCGGAGAAATCGAGCCCCCTGGTGACGCGCGCCCAGTAGGCAGCGTTGTGCGTAGACTTGGGAATTCTGGCGCCGGCCGAGGCTGCGGGCAGCGGCAGCGCCGTCGCATAGAGGTAATTCGAGGGGGAAGCGGTGAAACTCCACGGGTGCGGTTTCGACGTGAACACGTCGGTCATCGGATGACCGAGAGCGTCGTTCAGGTTGAGGAACTGCTTGAGCCCCAGAACCTCTTCCATCGTGCGGATGAAATCGACGGTGGTATAAGACGTAGAGACCACCGCGCCCTGTTTCACATAGGGTCCGGCGATGAATGCCGTGGTGCGGTGCGAATCCACGTGGTCGGCGCCGTCCTGCGCGTCGTCTTCCACGACAAAGATCAGCGTGTTCTGCGCATAAATGCTGTTGGCGATCTTCTCGACGAGCAGCCCGACGGCATAGTCGTTGTCCGCCTGCTGTAACTCGGGCGTGTTCACCAGGTCGATGGCGGTACCGAAACTTCCGGTATGATCGTGCATAAAGCGCACCAGGCTCAGCGCCGGGAGCCCGCCCTTCGCGTAATTGCCGTCGAACTCCCGCTCCCACTCCTTGAAGCGATAGTAATCGGGAAAGTTCGTGTCGAAGCCGCGGAAGTAGGGGTCGGTGAACGGCGCAAGCGCGGCATTGGTGGGGTGAGCCACCACCGTGCTGGTTGAGGCGGGATCTTCGATTTCCGGAATCAGGCAGGCCGGCTCGTTATAACACGTGGTATCGATGAAAAAGCCGTAATTGCGCACAGTAAGACCGGCTCGCAAGGCGCCATTCCATAGATACCCGGTATCGATCTCGTCGTTGGGTCCGTCCGGAGCGCCCGCGGCAGTCTGGCCGGGCAGGATATCGGGGTCGTTTGGCGTGAGCGGATCCGCGGCCATACGCTCCGCTAGAGTGGGAAGCCCCACGTTCACGCTGCGATTCAGTCCTTCGGCATCGATGCTGAGCGCGCGAAACGCGTATACGACCGGGTATTGATGTTCGTCGATGTCGGGAGATTGCGCCGCGGTGCTCCACAGCCATCCGTCATAGCTGACTTCCGAGGTCGCGTAAAAATGGTCAAGCGTGACAAAGGAACGCGCCAGATTGTGCAGGTTCGGCGTGATCGCCTGCCCCCACTGCACCAGGCCGGGGTCCTGGTCGCCGATGGGCATGCCGTTGGCGTCCACCAGATCGCCAAGCACCTGGTCGTAGGTCCGATTCTCTTTAATGATGTAGATCACGTGCTGGATGCCTTTGCTTACTGCAGTCATCATCTGCGCCTCGCTCGAGCTTTCCGTGCTGGAAAAGCGATCGTTCGCGGCGACCTGTGCAGTCAGTTTCCTGAGCTGTGCCGCGGTGGGAACGGGGAAGCTTTGCAGCCCCGCCTTCGTTCGCTGTGGATTGTACTGATTTGCCGGGAAGCAATTGGGTTCGAAGGTCGGTGGTCCGTAGCCATAGCACCAATCGGGGTTCGGGCCCGTGGGCGACTTGGCGTTCGCAACATACATCCAGGCGCCGGACGGGTTGACGCTCACGGAATTCGGATACCAGCCGGTGGGAATCAAGCCGATCACGTGGTCGCCTGAATTGGTCCCGTCTAACTCGACCACAGCAACATCGTTCAGGTTGCCGTTGGTAACATACAGGGTTCTCTCGTCGGAGGAAAGCGCGAGGCTGTTGGTATTCGACCCCGTATAAATGGGATTCGCGATCTCGCTGTTCGAATCCGAGTAATAAAAGGACGAGGGCAGCCATCCCGCGGGGGCGAGGACCGGAATGGTTTCGATCACGGTGTTGAAAGTCATGAAATGCGTCGGATCGGGGTCGATATCGATTACGTCCACCGTGTCGCTCTGATCTTCAGCCACATACAACAGCGTTTGTGCCCGGTTGAGGACCATTTTGTTCGGCTGGCCCTTCACGGGGATTCGGGCCGTCACGGCGAGCGCACCGCCCGGGCTCGCCGGGCTCAGCGGCACCACGTCGATTTCACGGTCGCGAAGGCTCGATATGTAGGCAACGGCATTCGGCTCAAGGCCTGCGATCACCGCCCAAAACGGGTACTCGCCTCCCGGCGTTCCCGAGTCCGCCGACACCAGGCTCTTCCCCGGACGAAGGTCGAGGTTTGTCACCGCCGGGTTACTGCCGGGCTCGACATTTTCGAGCGACCAATTCCCGTATCCACCGGTAAGAACCGAGATCGAATCGTTGAAATAGTTCGCGACGACCATGGTCTGTCCCGTCCTGGAAAGGGCAATGCCCGCCGCGCAAGGGTACACAAAGACCTGGGAGTTTACGGGAACGTCTCCCACCGAAGGAACCACTTTCAAACCCACTCCGGTGGTATGACCCAGCCCGAGCGCCGGCACCATTTGGCCCTTCGAATTCGAGACCAGATTCTCCTCTGCCCAAAGACCGGCTGCGCCGTCATAGGAAAAGACATGCACATCGTCCTGGCTGCAACCGGTCACGTAGAAATGCGCTGACGTGTTGGGCCCGACCGGGTTCGTGTTTGTGCTGGTGGGGTCCCACGCAATTCCGAAGTACGTGATCGGGACCCGCAAAACCTGCTTCTTGATGGGGGCCCCGCTCGAGATATCGTAGACAAACACGTATTCCTCGGAGTCGGGCGGGTAAAACGAAGTCAGGGAGTCGCCGCCCTGGTCGAAGACACGGTTATAACCGCTGGTGAGAACCAGCATGGTGCCGCCGTCGGGGCTGATTGCGGTCGTAGCGGCATGCGTGGCCAGCCATCCCGGATGGTCCGCCAGATCGGGGTTGAGTTGCTGGAATTGCGCTCCCGGCGGCGCAAGCGGCGTGATGATTTGGTCCATGTTGGGAATCGACTGCGCCCAGGGAGCGACATCGTCCACCGTGATGCTCACTGCTCCCACCGCATTGCCGCTTGCCGTCCGCGCCGTAATGGTATACGTCTCGGTGGGTGTCACGTCTTCAGGAGTTCCCCGGATCGTCCCCGAACCGCTATCCAGGCTCAATCCGGTCGGAAGCGGCGGGGCCACGCTATAGGTCCCGTTCACTCCATTGCGCACAGCGAGTGGGACGATCGCATGCCCCACGGTGTAAACCACCGTGCTCGGCGAATAGCTCAAAGCCGCGGCCTGTTGGTCGACCGTTATATTCAGCGCCGCGGTAGTGCTTCCGAAGGCGTTGCTTGCCGTAATCGTGTAGGAAGACGCGGGCGCCGCCGCCGTTGGAGTTCCGCTGATCGCGCCGCTCGTCGGATTCAGCATCAAACCTGCTGGCAGCGCCGGGCTCACCGCATAGCGATCCGGCTCGCCCCCGCTGTTGCTCGGCACATTCACCTCGATGGGCGCATTCACGGTGTAAACCGCCGGGTTGTTGCTGTACCTTAGCTTGGCCGGCGGTCCGTTCGCCACCGTGATGCTCAGCGTAAAGCTCGCGCTGCCGCTCGCGTTGTACGCAGTCACCCTGTAATCCGCTCGCTCCGTGGCAACCGTTGGGGTTCCGCGAATTACCCCAGACTTGCTGTTCAGGCTTAAACCCCACGGCAGGGTTGGAATCACGCTGTACGAGGAGACCGTGCCGCCGCTGCTTGTGGGAGTGTTGGCCTTGATTGCCTTTCCCACGACATATGTAGCCGATGGTGTGCCGTAGCGAAGGCCCGAAGGCGCCTTAAGCGTCGACGCCCGCTCCTGGCTGTGAATGACGCTCGCCCAGCCGTAAAAAGAGAGGAACACTCCGACGAGGATAGACATCCGGCGCTTGGCTTGCATGGAAGGCTCCCGTGGAATTGCTGCGCACCCAGTCTCAGCCCAAGACAGGTCGGTCTTTCGTCATCGGTCAGAGTGAGTGTCTCGTTCTGAATCATCCCGTAATGGAGTGTGGATTTAGACTCGAGCGCATCTTGAGGTCCTGGACAGAACTCAGCACACTGTTGACCAGACCGGAGGAAGTTGATTGATCGAAGTTAAATGAGAAAAAGCTCACGTTTCTATAGCGTTTTAGGAAATACCGTAGGGCGAAGCTATGACGCTAAGT
>JASHTH010000636.1 GCA_030040655.1 Acidobacteriaceae bacterium
AAGAAGGCCGAGACGAGCGACGATACGATTCTGCGCATGGTGGAGCTTGACGGCAAACCGGCGACCGACGTGAAGATCCGGTTCGCCGGTCCGATCGAATCCGCGCGCGAAGTCAACGGGCAGGAACTGCCGGTCGACGCGCCAACGCCCACGCTGAGCGACGGCGCGCTCGAAACTTCATTCAAGCCCTATCAGCCACGCACCTTCGCATTGCGGCTGGGCGCGGCGCCGGCTCATCTGCACCCAGTCGAATCGCAGCCGGTTTCGCTCAAGTACGATCTCGCCGCGGCCAGCGACGACGATACGCATTCCACCGGCGGATTCGACCAACAGGGCAATGCGCTCCCGGCCGAGATGCTTCCCGCGCAACTCAGCGTCAACGGCGTCGATTTCGCGCTTGCGGCCGGCGGAGCCAACCAGCCCGATGCGGTGATCGCCAAGGGCCAGTCGATCGCGTTGCCCGCGGGCGACTTCAACCGCGTCTACGTAATCGCCGCTTCCGACGATGGCGACCAGCCGGCGGTCTTTCGCGCCGGGTCGCATTCGGATCGCGTGACGGTCGAAGACTGGGGCGGATTCATCGGTCAGTGGGACACGCGCGTGTGGAAGCCGCGTCCGGATTTTGTCACCGTCGGCGGCGGCCGCTACAGCAGCGAACCCGCGCACAAGGTTGCGTTGCGCAAGGACTGGGCCGTCTCCGCCCATCACGCCACGTGGGACCTGAACAACACCGGCTCGCCCGATTGGTCACCCGGTTATCCAGAAGACTACCTCGGCCTGAGCGCGGGGTACATGAAGCCTGCAACGCTCGCATGGTACTGTTCGCACCATCACACGCCCGACGGGTTGAATGAGCCGTACCAGTACAGCTATCTGTTCGTCTACGGCATGGATCTGCCGCGCGGTGCGCATTCGCTCGTGCTCCCATCCAACCCGGAGATACGCGTTCTCGCCGTCTCGGTCGCCAGGGAGGATCCGGCCGTCACCCCGGTTCAGCCGCTCCACGATACGCTGGGCGGAACCGAGCCCGGGCCGATGGAAAACGCCTCGGGCAAATAGGCCGCGTTCCCGAAGTAGACCCCGCTCTACTTTGTCGGCCCCACCACCGCCAGGATGAGCTGTGCGCCGGCGCCGAGTTCTACACTGCGGTTCCTGCTGCCGATCTTCGCGCTGCACGCGGGACCACCCTGGGGATCGAGGGTTAGTGTGGGGATGCCGACGATCAGGCCGGGATGCACGGTCTTTGGCAGATTCGAGATGCGCAGCGCGGGATCGAAGCCCTCGGTGTTGGCGACAGTAGGCCCAATGTTGCGCGCTCCCCCTGCAACTTCGACGGGAAGCGACTCGTGCAGGCCGTCAGCGGCTCCCGGCGGCGCCACCAGCCCGATTAGCTTCAGCGAGAGCTCTTGCCTGGGATGACCGACGCAGTCGCCGTGATCGAATTCGACCGACAGCGCCGACGCGTCGGGATTCCGGGACGACGATGCAGCCGTCACGCGGCCATAGAGCATGGCATCGGGATTCAGCGTGCAGCCGGGGAACGCGTAGCCCTGCACGGCCTTGACCCATATCTCCTTTCCCGGCTTCAGGCGGGCGGAATCCAGCGTTCCGGGCACCATTGCTTCGAGTGTCGATTGGATGGGGAAATCCTCGTTGGCGATCCGCAGGCACTCGACACTCGAGGCCGAGGCCGTCAGGTTCCCGTTTGCCGCGGCCGGCGCCGCTTCAGGATTGGTCGATTCGAATTTGACCAATCCGTCGCGGTAGTCGAGATGCAACGTGAGCAGGTGCAGAATGTCGAAGCCGAGCAACCCGGCGATTTCAAAGCCGGTTTTCCGTTCCATCGCCGCGGGGTCGAATTCCACGACGCGGTTCTGATGCTTCAGCGACAGATTGGCAAACTCGAAGTCGAAGCTGTCGCGATACACCTGCGCCGGCGGACCGCTCGCCGTCTGCAGGGGATTGGTGAAGTTGACCTTGAGGTTCGAAACCGCATGCGCCGCCTCACTGCTCATGGCGCTCAGGCGCATTCCGGTATCCAAAACGAAGAGCCCCCGCGTCTTGTCGTTGAGTTCCACCGGGACGAGCAGATACTGCCTCCGGTGGTATACGGGCTGATAGTTCGCCAACTGGGGTGAATTCGCCCGGTCAACCGGCAGAATCTCCGCCCGCGCCGGCAGCGGATCGAGCGTCAGCTTTTGATCGCGGGGATCGATCGTAATCAGATACGAGGCGAACATATCGGTACTGATGAATCCGTCGCCCTTCTCCGCAAACGGCGTGTCGCTCACGCCGAGCATACAGTCATGAAATTCGAGCGGCCCAATGCGCACGCTTTCGGCGCGCACCGTTGCCGGCGGATCGTCCGCGCCCTGCTGCAAGCCGTTTTCCTGTGCCAGCGCCCGCGTGATGAAGAGGCCCGAAGCCGCCGAATCCAGCTTCAGCTTCACCGCGCTCCTCGCCAGCTGCGCCTCGAGCAGGTAGCCGTCCAGATGCTTGCCATCCTGCTTTGAGGGCAGCAGGGAAAGCTCCGCCGATGGCGCCGAAGGCAGCACTTTACAGGTTTGCGAATTCTCCGATAACAACGGCAGCAGCCCATGAACCGTGTCTTCAGCCTT
>JASHTH010000637.1 GCA_030040655.1 Acidobacteriaceae bacterium
CATTGTCCCGGGTGGCGAAGCGTCGATGCAGAGCCGCAGGTTCTCACTGACTACTGCTTTTCCTGGACCATATCGCTCGCTCGTCATGGAACCGGGATCGGGACAAAGTGGCATATTTTAGCGATAAATAGCTGTTTTTGATGATGAATTGCATCTTTACTCTTGACACAAAAATGAATATGAGATTACGCTCCCCGTAATGGCGGCACTTTGGCGGTCCCGCCCGTGAATCACTACTTCATTGCTCGGTAGATGCTGCTCTTTGAGCTGCGGAGGATTTGTGCGTCTCATTGAGCGAATTCTGGGTCGTTTTGCATTCCATCCCCAGTTCTGATGTCCAGTGACACTTTGCCGTGCTGCAGTGCTTGGGAGGCCAGTTCGATCTTGAACGCTTGGAAGAAAATCCTCCAGCGTCGATTCGCTACGTCGAGCAATTGACAGCGCTCAGTGCGTTTGTCCGGTCGAAACCAATCGCTTGCGGCTTAGAAACTCATCTGGGGGTTGAAGCTCGTCCACTGAGGCGCGAGCTTCTGGCGATCCGCTGCGGTTTTGGTCATAAAGGGAAGGGCGGATTCACGTCATGAAACCGCGTCTCGTACGGTTTGCGAAGTCATCGCCAGGAAAGTTGGAATGGGGCTGCGATCCGCGCAACCGTCGCAGCTCCGAATCACCGCGCGGATGTGAGATCGCGACTTGCTTCAAGAGAATCGCCTTCCTGCAGGTCAAAGTTGATGCCGTAGTGACCTGCATGCGTTGACGATCGAACCCGAAGCGGGTTCAGTGCGTGGCAATCTGTGGTTCTTGCCCATAATTGCTGTCGTATCCCCACTGGTTTCTGCATGCATGTTTCCCTAAGCGACGGACGTCAACGGCCACATCGAGGAAGCGGCGACCGATCTGGCCGCCAACCAGGAGACCGGAGCCATTGCAACGATGTCCGATGACCTCGCTCATGCCGGTCCGGAAAAGGAGTCGCAAATGCAAAAGGTGAAGTGGTATCTTCTCGCTCTTTCGCTCATCCTAGGCTGCTCTGGCCCGTACGCTCTGGGGCAAAAGGACTACGCTGAGCTCCACGGCACCGTGACCGACTCGACCGGCGCGGTGATTCCCGAGGCCACCATCACTGTGCTGAATAACGGCACAGGAATCAGCAGCGTCACAAAGACGGACAAGAACGGCTATTACATCTTCCCGCAACTGCAGGTCGGCCTCAACTATTCGGTCACCGTCTCGGCTGTGGGGTTTGAGAAATTCGAGTCCACGGGTTTGACGCTGAACGTGAACGATAACCGTGAAGTCGATGCCAAGTTGAAGGTGGGCGCGGCGTCGCAGACGGTGGAAGTGTCGGCGACCGAGGTCCAGGTGGAGACCTCGAGCACACAGTTGCAGCAGATTGAGACTGCCGCGGATCTGGAAGAGATTCCCCTGGAAGGGCGCGATCCGGCCGGTCTGCAGAAGCTGGAGCCGGGTGTCGTCGAATCTTCCGACCGCTTCGGCAGCTTCTCAAGCAACGGAAACCAGACGCCGCAGAACAATTACGTCCTCAACGGTATTGACATCAACGACGGCCCGCTGCAGAACGAAGGGATTCAGATCAACCCGGATGCTCTTGTCGAAGAGAACATCGTCACCAGCACCATGAACCCTGAGTTTTCCCGTAACTCCGGCGCCGTGGTCAACCAGGTGCTGAAGGCGGGCACCAACAATTTGCATGGCAGCGGCTTTGAGTTCTATCGCGACACATTCCTCAACAACGGAAACTACTTCTCCTCGACTCGTCCCGTATTTCACCAGAATCTGTACGGCGGCACCGTGGGCGGCCCGATACGGAAGAACAAGCTCTTCTTTTTTGCCGCCTACCAGGGATACCGCAACCGGACGGCCGAGACGGAGCAACCGGAGACGCTGGACTCGGATCAGTTCAGTGGGAACTTTACCGCCGACACCAACTACTTCACCGGCAACCCGGACAGTGCCGGCTTGACCAAGAACCCGATCCCCTTCGCCATCGGCAGTTGCCCCAAGGGGGAGGCATGGAACAAATGCTTCGCGCCCAACGCGGGAGGCGTCACCACGGTCAGCATCCCCACCTCCGAGTGGAACGCCGTCGCTGCGAATCTGATCAGCAAGTATGTTCCACCCGCGAATACGACGATCGGCGGGCAGGCCTATTACAGCTTCAATGCTCTCAATACGGCGGCACAGGATCAGGGAATTCTTCGCTTCGATTACACCCCGAGCGCGCAGGATGCCATCTGGGCATCGAGCGTCTTCCAGTCCAGTCCCAGCAACAACGAGACTTCCTTCGGCGGCGGAAGCTTCCCCGGCTTCGGCCAGCATGCCGCGGAGCACTTTAAGCTCTTCAGCGCCTCTTACACCCATACCTTCAGCGCCACCGAGTTGAATGAGCTTCGCGGCGGCTACTATCGCCTCAATTTTCCTGCCGTGATTCCGACCCCCGTCCAGGATCCCAGTACGCTTGGCTTTTCGATCAACCCGCAGCTCGCCCTGTCGGGGATTCCCTACATGTCGGTGGGAAACTACTTCAGCCTTGGCAATAGCTTTGAAGGCCCGCAGCCCCGCACCGACACCAACATGACTTTTGCTGACAACTTCAGCTGGATCAGGGGCAATCACGCACTCAAGTTTGGCGGTTCCTTCGAGCAGTTCCGCGTTCACAACCCGTTCGGCTATCTGAATAACGGGTACTACTACAACAGCGGCGGCGGGGTTTACAGCTCGGGGGATCCGCTGATCGACTTCGCTCTTGGCATACCCGATGGATTTGAACAGGCTAACGACGGCTTCATTGATGCCATTGCTCTAGAGCTCTTTGGCTACGCGCAGGACAACTGGAAGGTGAACCGCGACTTCACCTTCAATTACGGTATGTCCTGGGATGTGGAAGGGCCCAATCAGAACCGCCAGTTCGGCGGTGTGGGAGTCGTCTGCTTCCAGATCAGCAATGCTACGTCGAGTGTCTTTCCCGGCGGAGCTCCGGGGCTGAGCTACAACGGCGATCCGGGCTGCAATGAAGCCGGCGGGCCGTCGACGCACTACGACCGCTTTGCTCCCAGGATCGGTCTGGCCTGGTCGCCTTCCTCGGGCCCGTCCAAGCTGATCGGCGCCGCGGGCGCGCACGACTTTTCAGTTCGCGTCGGCTTTGGCGTCTACTACAACCGTGACCAGGAAGAGCAATCACTTCAGAACCTCGTCGATCCCCCGGTCTTTTATATATCGCATGGTGCCGGAGATTTCGGCGGCAGCCCCGCCTTCGCAAACCCGTATGCGGATGTGGCGGGCAAAGGATCCGAGGCCAATCCATTCCCCTATACCACCCCGTCCGCGGGCGGAAAGGTCAACTGGAGTATTTACAACTTCCTGGGGCTCGCTGCTTTCGATCCGAACTACAGCGTTCCCTACACCTACAACTACAACCTGAACATCCAGCGTGCGTTTGGCACCGACTACATTGCCCAGGTCGGCTACGTGGGTTCGGTCAGCCACCGGCTCGCCTCGTGGTATGAGGGCGACCCCATCACCCCGGCCGGCCACACGGCCTGCCTCGCCAACGGCCTTTGCACTTCCTATCCGGCGGATATCCACCTTTTCTTCCCGCAATACACGGCGCAGCCCGCGATTGTACCCGGTACGGCCGGCGGGGGCTACGTTGGATACGGAGTCCCGTGGTACACCTCGATCGGCCAGCAAGCCACGGACGGTTCCTCGAATTACAACTCCTTCCAGGCCAGCTTGCGCAAGGCTCCCTCGCACGGGCTGCAATTCACCTCGGCCTACACGTATTCGCATGCGCTGGACGACGGGTCGGGATATGAGAGCACGACAGGCAGCGCAGGCCGCGCCAAGATCTATACGCCCGGCTTTGAATACCTCAACTACGGCGACTCGGACTTCGATGCGCGTCATCGGCTGGCAACCTCCTACGCATACATCGTGCCGGTTTCTGGATTCCTGAAGAGCAACCTGATTGCCCGCGAGGCTCTGGGTGGATGGGAAGTGGCGGGTGTCACGGCATTCCAGACGGGCTTCCCTGTCGGAATCAACGAAGGAACAACGCGTTCCCTTTGGTGCGACGGCTCCAGCTACTTCGGCTGCGGCGATAATCCCCTGTACTCCGGGGCCGCCATCCAGAAGATGAACATCCGAAGTGCGACCAACCAGTACTTTGCCACAACGCCTTTTTCGACGGAGCCGATTGGAACCTTCGGCAACACGGCGCGCAACTTCTTCCATGGGCCTGGTTTCGACTACACAAATCTGCAAGTGTCGAAAAACGTTTACTTCAGCTCTGACAACAAGCGCTTTGTGCAGTTGCGCCTCGAAGCGTTCAACGCCTTCAACCATGCCAACTTTGCGAACCCCGACGGAACTTTCCTGAGTGGCAGCTTCGGCAGGGTTACCAGCGTCGAGGAGTCCGCGGACCCGAACGGTGATCCATCGCCTGGCCGCTCCGTCCAAATCGCGGCCAAGCTCTTCTTCTGAGACTGCGCTT
>JASHTH010000638.1 GCA_030040655.1 Acidobacteriaceae bacterium
GCATGCACAGCGAGCGTGAGATCAAGTCGATCCTCCAGATGCCGGTCCTATCCGAAATTCCGGAAGTGTTGAGCTTCTCAGACGAGCGATCGATTAGAAACAAAACGCTGATGAGATGGGCTCTGACGGCGGTCGCGGTCTTTATCATTGTGGCCGGTTCCGCTTTTAGTTACCTGCGCGGTTGATTACGACTCCCAGCATGTATAAGAAATTCTTCAAGCTGACACGAAACCCATTCGATCTCACTCCGGATCCTACTTGCTTTGTGCCTACGAAGCGCCATAACGAAGCGTTGGCGGCGCTCTACCATGGCGTCCGCAGACACAAGGGATTCGTGGTAGTCACGGGCGAAGTGGGTACGGGAAAGACTCTGCTGCTGCGATGCCTGCTTCGGTTGCTTAAAGAAAGCAAAGAGATCGCGTACGCCTATCTGTTCAACAGCCGGTTGACGCCGACCGAGTTTCTGCAGTACATCCTTTCCGACTTCGGACTTCCCGCATCGGGCAAGAACAAGAGCGAACTGCTTCTCGATCTCGGCCAGTTTTTGATATCCCGAGGTGCTAAGAAGCAAACCACGGTACTGATCATTGACGAAGCCCATCACCTGTCCGCGGAGATCCTCGAGGAGGTAAGGCTCCTCTCGAACCTGGAGACGACCGACGACAAGCTGCTCCAGATCCTCCTTGTCGGACAGCCGGAATTGGACCAAAAACTGGATTCGGTGGGACTGCGGCAGTTGAAGCAGCGCATCGCACTCCGGGCACATCTGGGTGCACTCGACGCCGAGGAGACGAAGGGTTACATTCAGCAGCGGCTGCAAATTGCTGGAGCCGATGCAGAAACTAGCCCGCTTTTCCCCTCAACGACGATCGAGAAAGTCTTTCGCCATTCCCGAGGGATTCCGCGCCTGATCAACACCATCTGCGAAAACGCGCTGATCACGGCTTACGCGCGGCAGCAGCATAGTGTGACCCCAGGCATTATCGAAGACGTCGCGAAAGAGTTTCGGCTTGATGTGGTTACCTCATCCGGCATGGACAAGATTGCGGACCAGGACGATCTGGATGTGCAGCGTGTGATCGGCGTTTTGCTCGATCTCTTTGCCACGTTGCGACGGCCTTTGCCGGCAGATCAGACGGAACTGAGCATTCCGGCGGCTGTGAGGAACAGGCAGGCATGAGTCAGATCTTTGATGCACTGCAAAGGGCGGAGTCTGAAAGTTCCGGGGTTGATTTGTCGACTCTGTCCGAACCCACCGAATTGCTGGAACGTGCAGAGCGCAGAGCTGCCTCGAATTGGGTCGATAGGGCCCGGCTCGAAAAGGACGAAGTCGCATCAAAGGCTGGTCCCGCATCAGAAATCGTAAAAAGCCTGCGTGTGCCTTCGGCGGCGGAGATTCCCCTCAAAGGCGAGCCTGCGCCCAACGCCGATCGCGACGTTTTTTCGAGTTTTCAATCTCTCGCCGTCTCGCTTTCCCCGAAAAGCCGAATCGTCTGCGTAACCAATCCCGAAAGCGCGGCTTCGGAAGCCTTTCGCCTTCTCACCGTGCGGCTGCGGAACATTCGGCGCGACAAGACTTTGAAGAGGTTGCTGATCACGAGCTCCATGCCGCAGGAAGGCAAGAGCATGGTCTCCGCCAATGTGGCTTGCGCCCTCGCGATCGCGTCAAAGGAGAAGATACTCTTGGTGGACGGCGATGTAAGAAGGCCTTCGCTCAGCAGGACGTTCAGCATGCCGGGCGATTCTGGTCTTTGCCAATGTCTCCGCGACGGAGCCAGCCCCGCGAGCTGCATCTTTCGACTCGAGGGTACCGGCATCTGGCTTCTGCCGGCGGGAAGTTCGCTGAGCAATCCAATCGCCTTGCTGCAATCGAAGAAGCTGACCGCCATGATGGAGAAATTGGTAGCCTGGTTCGATTGGGTTATTGTCGACTCGCCGCCGGTGTTGCCCCTTGCTGACACAAGCATCTGGACCCGGATCGTGGACGGAGTCTTGTTAGTCACGCGCCGGGGCACCACGGAAAAAGGCCAACTGAAGAGAGCCCTGGAAGCTCTGGAGCCCCAGAAACTGATCGGAACGCTTGTGAACTCCTCGACCGAATTTGCAGGCTCGGACTATTACTATGGCTCGTCGTCGGCTGAATCTGCCGAAGACACGGTGCACTCCAGCGAATAGGCTCCCCAGCCGACGAACAACAATCGGCTGCACGTAACGAACTCGTTGGATCGTCATGCCAACAGTCAAAGACCCAGTCGATGCGGCTTACAGATAAGCCTCTATTCTTCACCAGCGCCACCAATCCTCAAGAAGCAAACGCATCTAGAAGAAAGCACCAGCCGACAAGTATATGCAAAGCCAATCTCTCGATTCCAAAATCTTCGCCGAAGCCATCGCCGAGCATCTCACGGTAACGCAGGCACTGCTGCAAGACGCCGGATTGCTCGAACAAATCGCCCGCCAGATGACAGCGGCGCTGCTCGATGGCAAAAAGGTGGCCTGGTGTGGAAACGGCGGCAGCGCCGCCGATTCCCAGCATCTCGCCGCGGAACTTGTGGGTCGGTTCCGGCGCGAACGCCGCGGTCTGGCGTCGATCGCACTCTCCACCAACACTTCGATTCTGACAGCGATCGGCAATGACTACGGCTATGAGCATGTGTTCCGCCGCCAGGTAGAGGCTCTCTGCTCGGAAGGCGACGTTGTGGTGGGAATCTCCACATCTGGCAACAGTCCGAACGTATGCTTGGCGCTGGAAGCGGCGCGCGAAAAGGGCTGCATCACGGTGGCGTTCACGGGACGGGACGGTGGACGGGCCGCGCAGATCGCCGATGTGGCGCTTCGCGTTCCGTCGACGGAGACACCCCGCATCCAGGAGGCGCACATCCTTTGCGGGCACATCATCTGCGACTGGATTGAGCTGAGCATCTGCCAGCAAGAGCCTTCGCGAATGGCCGTTGCTTAATGCAGGCGTTATTTTGATCTTTCGAATTGCGCACCGGCTAAAAGCATCTTCCTTCTAGCGATCAGTGATCCAGGAAAACAAGGCATCGGGATTTTCATGCTGCAAAGAGAGGCAGTTGGATTAGTAAGGGCCACGTTAACCAATCCAGTTAGAGCCGAGAGAGGAGTGAGTCGTGACTTTGCTGCGTTTAGAAAACGCTTCTGACCTTGCCGACCCTCTATTCGATTCCATGTCGACCGCAGAGCGCGAGGTCCTGAATGAAGAAGCATTCAGGCGGATGATCGCCATCGAGCGAAAAAGGACGGAGCGCTCGAAGGAGCCGTTTCTGCTTATGTTGCTTGAGGCAGGAAAGCAACAGGGCTCAGAGAAGAGCGCAAGAGCACTGGACAGCATGGTCTCGGTGCTGCTGTCGTCGACGCGAGAAACCGACGTCATCGGCTGGTACAAGGAGCGGATGGCGATCGGCGCCATCTTCACCGGCCTGGTCGTCAACGACAAGAATTCGATTCTCAGCATGATCCTTAGCCGCATTAGCACCACTCTGCGCGACGAGTTGACTTTCGATCAATTCAACCAAGTCAGCATCTCGTTCCACTTCTTCCCCGACGAGTGGGAACACGAAGAGGGCGGCCGGCCCAGCAATCCCGCGCTTTACCCGGACCTCGTCACTCC
>JASHTH010000639.1 GCA_030040655.1 Acidobacteriaceae bacterium
GGGCTGCCGCCTGCAGTATCTTGTCAGTCCGTTCTGAATTTCTGGGAGAAAGTGCCATTTGCCACTCTCGCTAAGTGCCAAAAGAAGAAGGGGTTTGCCGGATTGAGATGAGATTTCTGGAGGATTCCCGGGGGAGTTTTGCGCGGTCTCCGGCAAGAGGTTCGGTGAGAAGACAACGGGAGATCGAAATCGATAAAAAAGGTCCGATTGATCCAGGGAGCGGAGCCTGAGTGAGAAGATCCGCCGGTTTTGACGTTTGAAGCCGCCGCCTGAGCAAGAGCAACCTGGAAAAAGTCCAGCTTTTCAGGAGAGCGCCGGCTCCATGTCTTCGGCGTCTACTTCAATCGCCGCGTGCTGGTTGATCATTTGGATGGTCAGCACGAAGCGCAAGCTACTGCTCCGGCGCACCAGCGTGCCTTCCAATCCTTGCATCAGGCCGCTCTTGATGCGAACCCGCTCTCCAACCACAAGCTCGCGAAAGGGTTCGACTTTCCGCCGGCAGACGCTCGAACGCAGGAATTCGACCTCTGCATCGGCAACCGGAACCGGCTCCTTGGGATTCCCGACAATTTGCAGTACGCCCGGACAACGCAAGACCATTCCACGTTCGGAACGGCTGATACGAACAAAAAGGTAAGTCGGGAACAGGGGCAACGTCACTTTCTTTCGCTGCCGGTTCTTCCATATGCGAATGGTCTCGTAGGTAGGAAGAAACGACTCCACGTGACGAAGATCTAATTGCTTCAATACCGACTTCTCATTTTGCGGCAGCGTGAAGGTCGCGAACCACTGGCGTTGAGCAGCCGTGTCGGCCGAGGGGTGAGTCGGAGACTGGAATTCGCTCTGCAACGTTTTGCCTTCTTCCCCGCCTAGTGCGTCGCGAAGTCGGCTCGAGCGCAATACAACAGGAATTCGAGCCGGCACCTACGAATCGCCACCGAAGAGCATGGCTTCGCCTAGCTGACTTAGCAAGCTAAGCCTTCAGTAATGGCATTTGCAAGGCAGGGAGAGCCGCAAAAAGTGAGTGCGAAATCTCGACGCCCGGTCTACGTGAACATCGCCGGTTCTTGGATTGGATCGCGCGTTCGCGCGCCAACAATCATGGCTCAACGTCGAGTAGAAAGGGAATTCTGTTGACTCGTGATTCCAAGAAAAGAGAGTAAGCCGACACTCTTTTTTTTGGAAGCGATAATTTACGTCGAAATATGTCAAGAAACGACAAGATGTGGAATTTACGGCCAAGTAAATGCCCAAAAAGTGACAAGGAACAAGGTACTAAAGTACTCAATCGCGTTGGAAGCAAGCACGTACTGTCGCTGTTTTCTCATAGCACTGCGCCATACGGGACGCGGCCGGACAGAGTGTCGTCTGAAAGTCAACCTCTGTTCTTTCAAAGGAGCCGAGCGGCGCTCGCGTCCCCGAAAATTGCCTGAAGATGCAACGCTCCAGGGCCGCCGTGAAGGCCGTTTTCCGGCCCGCACCGGAAACGTCTCGAATGGTACTCTTTGACGGGGCTTCCGATGGACGCTGCGAAGGACAGATTTGTTGCCATGGTATCGGCGCAGGCCGACGTCGATCTGCGTTTAAGCGATTTTCATCCCCGGAGCGAACTGGTCGCTCCCGATCGCACGCCCCTGAGGCCTCGCTTCCCGGTCATCGACTATCATAATCATCTCGATTCCATGGACCCGGAGGCCGTGCTTCGTGTCATGGATGAGTGCGGTGTCGAACGGATCGTAAACATTACTATGCAGACCGGAGAGGAGGCGTTGGCCGTCTTACGCCGGTTCCGCAGCGTCGCGCGCGATCGTTTCGCCACCATGGCATGGATGGATTGGACCGGCGTGGACCGCGAAGGTTTTGTCGGTCTTTCGCTCGATCGGCTGGAGCGGATGGCGGAGTGCGGCGCGTGCGGCATCAAGTTCTGGAAAGATTTGGGCCTTTCCATTCGCGACGCAAGCGGCGAGCTGCTCCGCGTGGACGACGAGCGCCTGGCGCCGCTGTTTGACAAGGCCGCGGACCTCAACCTCCCGGTGATGTTCCACACCGCCGATCCGAGCGCCTTCTTTCGTTCCATCGATGCCGCGAACGAACGCTATGAGGAGCTGGCCGCGCACCCCGACTGGAGTTTCCACGGTGCGGAATATGGCAAAAACGAGCTGCTGGCGCAGCGCGACCGGGTCATTCGCAGGCATCCTCGCACCACGTTCGTCTGCGCCCACATGGCCGAATGCGGCGAGGACCTCGCGCAGGCAGCGCAGCTCCTCGAGTCGAGCCCGAACGTATTCGTCGATATCAGCGCCCGCACCCCGGAGCTGGGCCGCCAGCCCTACACCGCGCGCCGCTTCTTCCTCCGCTTTGCCGACCGCATCCTCTTCGGGACCGATCTTTTGCCCCAGGCGCAGATGTACCGGCTCTACTATCGCTTCCTTGAAACCGACGACGAGTACTTCGAGTACCCCTCGCACGCCTCGCGCCAGGGGCGCTGGAACATTTACGGAGTTTACCTGCCGGACGAAGCCCTCAAAAAGATCTACCGCACCAATGCCCTCCGACTGCTCCCTCATTGAAGGGCCATCCCGCCAGGATGCGAGCCTCGACCGCTCGCATCGGCAAGCGGGTGCGCCAACGTCGGCAGGCCTGCTCAACTTCAAGCCGGGCTGAGGGGTGGGTTTTCCAGGCGTACGATCGGGTCGAACAATGCTGCGCGGTTTTCGGCCTGCTGCAACCGCTCGAATGACCGACCAGCTCAATTTCCTTTTGTGACGGGATCAGTCTTCGCAACGTCTGAACAGATGGGGTAATTCGGGGCGGAAATCGATGCTGAAAACAGAGACCCTTGCACAAACAGTCCGGGAGGAATCGGAGAGCGTGGCGCGCATCCCGTGGTATTTGTGGTGCGCGGCGTTGGCCGTCACTTCGGCAACGATCGGCGGGCGCTGGGACGTCTCATGGCACGAATCGATCGGCCGCGATAGCTTCTGGACGCCGGCGCACATGGCGATTTACCTGTGCGGAGTGCTGGCGGGAGTGGTGTGCGGCTATCTGATTCTGCATACGACGTTGGGAAAACCGCCGGAAATCGCGGATAGTTCCGTGCACGTGATGGGATTCAAAGCGCCCCTGGGAGCATTTCTGGCCGCGTGGGGTGGCGTAGCGATGCTGACCTCCGCACCCTTCGATAACTGGTGGCACAGCGCCTACGGCCTTGACGTAAGAATTGTCAGCCCTCCGCATACGCTGCTCATGCTGGGCACCACCGCGGTCGAAGCCGGCGCATTGCTGCTGGTCCTCGCGGCCATGAATCGCGCCACCGGACAAACACGCAACTTCCATCATCTGCAGCGGCTGTTGCTTTATCTGTTCGGGCTGGTGCTGCTGGCGGTCATGTTTTTCTGCACCGAATACATCCGCGATGTGCTGCTGCATTCGTCGATTCCTTATTTCGCAGTCGGCATCGGCGTTCCGTTTTGCTTTGCGGCGACCTGGAAGGCTTCGCATCACCGCTGGGCGCTCACGTGCATCACGGCCATCTACACCGCAGTCACGATCGGATTCATTCTGATTCTTCCCTTGTTTCCCGCCCAGCCCAAGCTGGGGCCGGTCTATCAACCGGTCACGCATTTTGTTCCGCCGGAATTCCCGCTGCTGCTGATCGTGCCGGCTGTGTTGCTCGACCTGTTTTGGGCGCGCATCGGCGACCGCAATCGGCTGCTGGTTGCCGTCGTAAGCGCTCCGGTGTTTCTGCTGAGCCTGCTCGCAGTGGAATGGCCCTTCGCCGGCTTTCTCATGACCAAGGCGGCCGAGAACCGATTCTTTGCCACCGGATATCATCCCTACGGCGCGCCTCCATGGAGCTCGTCTGTAACGCGGCACTTTATCCATATCGCACATGGCGCGCTGCCGTTCCAAGGATTGGGGCTGGCCATGATCTGCGCGGCGATCGCCACGTGGCTCGGCCTCGGGCTGGGAGACTGGATGCGGAAGATACAGCGATGAAGCGATGGATCCAGACAATCTGTTGGGTGATCGTGGTGTCTTCGACCGTCGCCTATGCGCATGTTGGCAGTCCCGATGTGTATGCCGATGGACAGGCAGGCCCTTACCAGCTTTCGATCGTGGTGCGTCCGCCGCTGGTGATTCCCGGCGTAGCCGAAATTGACGTGCGGACGGAGACCGCCGGAGTCGATCGCATCACGATTACCCCCATTCCCCTGGTGGGCGAGGCCTCCAAGCATCCACCCGTGCCCGACGCAATGCAACGGCCCTCGAAGGATCCGCAGTTCTTCTCCGGCCAACTCTGGATCATGGCTCCGGGGTCGTGGCAGATTCGGTTTGCAGTAAGCGGCAGCCAGGGAGCGGGCTTTCTGTCCATTCCGCTTCCGGCCGCAGCGTTGGCCACGCGAAAGATGAAGCCGGCGCTGGGCGCGCTACTGGCCCTGTTAGGGGCCTTCCTGGTGCTGGGCATGGCCGGAATTATCGGCGCAGCGACTCGCGAGGCCAAACTGCGGCCTGGCTCGGCAATTCCAGCGGCAAACCGGCGCCGCGGCTTCGTGGCCATGGCAGTAACAGTTACGATTTTGCTCGCCGTCATCCTGCTCGGAGACTGGTGGTGGAAAGCCGACGCGGCAAGCTATTCGGAGAACATCTACAAGCCGTTGCAAATGCATCCGACTCTGGAAAGCGACAATCGGCTCAGGCTCAAGCTTGCCGATCCTGGATGGCTGCCGCAGCGCGAGCTCGACGACTTCATTCCCGATCACTACCACCTCATGCATCTCTACATGATCCGCTGGCCGCAGATGGACGTCGTGTTCCACCTGCACCCGGAGCCAGTGGGAACGGGAGAATTCCAGCTCTCGCTGCCTTCCATGCCGGCAGGCAATTATCGGCTCTACGCCGACGTGGTTCATGCCAGCGGATTTCCCGAGACCATCGTGGGAACAATCCCGCTGCCGACAATCTCCGGCCGGCCGCTGGCCGGCGACGATGCCGAAGGATCGGCAAAGCTGGTAACGGAGGCGAACCAAGCTGAGCTGGCTACGGAAGAAGGCCATAATGAAGAGAAGTTCCTGCTTCCCGACGGGTACGCGATGGTTTGGAAGATACCCGGCACGCTGACGGCGAAGGCGCCTGAAGATTTCCGCTTCGAATTGTTCGATGCCAGAGGCAAGCCCCCCGCCGACATGGCTCTTTATATGGGCATGCTCGGCCACGCAGCGTTCGTAAAAACGGACGGAACGGTCTTCGCGCATATTCATCCCGGGGGAACCATGGCAATGGCCGCATTCTTGATGGCCAACCCACAGTCGTCCTCGGACGGAATAGGAAGCGCATCGATGCAAAACATGCCGGGGATGGTTAGCGGCACCAGTTCTCTACCGAATACCGCCAGTTTTCCCTATGGATTTCCGACTCCGGGGCAGTACCGGATCTTCGTCCAGATGAAGCACGGCAGCAGAGTGGAAACAGGCGTTTTCGATGCCGTCGTGCGGACTCCGCGCTCGTAGCCACCTGCCTGCCAACCGATGGGAGTTGCTTGCCTACTCACAATCCCCGGCAAATCCTGCACAGTGCGGCTCACCCGAATCCCTCCTGAGCAGGGTCAAGTCAATTTACTCTTCATGCGGGAATAAAGGCGTTTTCAGAGGAAGCGTCGTCCAGAGCGAGAACGCCGTGTAAACGCACCATCATGGGACGGCGACATGGGCGTCGCGCCGGAAGGTCACGGTAACTGTGAAAATGCCGGAGTGAGATTGAGACAAACCGCGCAAAGCGATGGACACACGAAGCTAGCGCGAAAATCGTCGCGCACAGTAGGCAATCGGCAGGCCGATCAGGAACATGTGCACGAGAATGCCTTGGATCAGATCGGAGCGGGAAATCGGGCTGTGCACATGAAGTGCGCAAAGCGGAAGCACGATCAGGTTCATCACCAGGTAGACGGCAATGCCGAAGTACAATCCGCAGACGAAGAAATGAGGCTTGAGGAATTCGAGCCTGCGGCTGAAGGCGTAGTAAACGGCCGCGGCGCCGGTGGCGATAAAGAACTCGA
>JASHTH010000640.1 GCA_030040655.1 Acidobacteriaceae bacterium
CACCGCCAATTCCATCACGCTCAAGAACGGCTCGGCGACGCAGACCGTCACCTATCCCAGCACGTCGTTTTCCTTCACCGGAATCGCCTACGACTCTTCGTATGCGGTGACGGTCGCCACGTCGCCTGCAGGCGAAACCTGCGGCGTCAGCGCCAACGGATCCGGCTCCAAAATCACCGCCAACGTTACCGGCGTCGTCGTGACCTGCAGTGCGACAACGACCACCTATTCCATCAGCGGAACGGTCAGCGGCCTGACCAGCACCGCCAATTCCATCACGCTCAAGAACGGCTCGGCGACGCAGACCGTCACCTATCCCAGCACGTCGTTTTCCTTCACCGGAATCGCCTACGGCTCTTCGTATGCGGTGACGGTCGCCACGTCGCCTACAGGCGAAACCTGCGGCGTCAGCGCCAACGGATCCGGCTCCAAAATCACAGCCAACGTTACCGGCGTCGTCGTCACCTGCAGTGCGACAACGACCACCTATTCCATCAGCGGAACGGTCAGCGGCCTCACCAGCACCGCCAATTCCATCACGCTCAAGAACGGCTCGGCGACGCAGACCGTCACCTATCCGAGCACGTCATTCAGCTTCACCGGAATCGCCTCCGGCTCCTCGTATGCGGTTACTGTGGCCACGCCGCCCACGGGCGAAACCTGCACTGTCAGCGCCAACGGCTCCGGAACCTCGATCACCGCCAACGTAACCGGCGTCACCGTCGCTTGCACGGCGAGCAGCGGCGGCGGAGGCGGCAGCTTCTGGATTCCGTATGAAGCGAAGTCGCTGCTGACGTTCTCCATCGGGGGAACCATCAGCTGGCCGGCGAGCGGCGTCAGCGGCTCGGTCACGCTGGAAACCAACAACGGCGACTTCGTGACCGAGGCAGCCGGGACCACCTCCTTCACGTTCCCGACACCGCTGTCCACGGGCACGCAATACAGCGTCACCGTCCTCGTCCAGCCCACCGGTGGGACCTGCACGGTGACCGGCAATGCCACCGGCGTGGTGGACACGACGGACATCACCAATGTCGCCGTGACCTGCACGGCCGGCTCCAGCAGCGGAGGCGGAGGCGCGCGCAGCTTGGGAATTCGTGACGTAGCGACGCCGTTTTCGAATCGGATGACGGGAAGAGCGAGACCGTTCTTCCATCCGCAAACGAACGAAACCGGCAGCACCGGCCTGTTCCTCATTCCGTCGAACAAGATTTCGAGCTCGCCTGCGCCAACGTGGATCACCACGGATCCTGTGAAGCTCCACGCCATCGGGGTGAACATCGTCTTTGGGAGCGGTGGTCTGACCGCCTACACTCCCCAGCTCATCGTCTATTCCGACACGGATTTCAGCGGAAACACCAAGGTTTACGGCCTCGACATCAGCGATACGTCGACGACGCCCACGCCGGTGCAGATCAGCAGCCTGGCGCTCGATTCCACGCAGGAGATCTGCAACGGCTCGCAGGGGCAGGTCAACCTGTCTGACCCAACGACGATCTTTGTCGTCTTCGATATCGCCCCGACGGGCTCCTGCAACCTTGGCTCCGACACCTTCGAGGTCGTTCACTACAAGGACTCGCCGTCCACAGCTCCGGTGACGGTGAGTTTGAACACCAACAGCTTCGACGAGCTCTATAACGACGGCGTACAGAGCGGAATTCTTGTATTCCAAGTGGCGCCCGAAGCAACAACCGGCGTTGTGAACTTGTATGCGGACGAGACGTTTACGAATCCGAAGACTGTGTTCAGCGGCGTGAACCTCGCCCTTGCGGAGGCGAGCGGCCTGACGAAAAAAGGCTACACCACCGAGACCAGCGATCTCTTTTACCAAGTCACGACAGGCGTGTCGGTGTCAGATCCCACCGGAGTCACCACACTCTATCTCATCGATTCGTCGGGGACCCCCACCCAGATCTTCCAGGGGCCGGTGGGCAGTACCGCGACCGACGACAACAACTTCTACTTCGTGAGCACGACGGGGGACACGAGCAGCGACACCTCGACCCTCTACCAGGTGGCGGCAACCGGCGGGACTCCCATGGCGCTGTACGTCGGACCCGCCACGATCACTACGGGGACGCCGGCAACGACCTATGCTCTGGATTATGAGCTGACCGGTTCCAACGACTCGTTGCTGGTCTACTCGACGACGTACGGCAGCGTGCTCACCAGTTCGAGCACGACGCTGTACAACGTGCCGGTCGGCGCCAAGACGACCACGCCCACCACAATCGCCACCTACGCCAACGCCGGCGTCTTTGCGTTCCTGGCGACGCCAAGCTCGGGCCAGACCTCCGACGAAGTGTTGTTCGTGAGCATCGATACGGAGGCGCTGTCCAATTCGACCTTGACGGAATCATGGTCGAGCATCGCATTCCCGGCCGGCGGTCCCTACACCGGAACGCCGGTGGCAGGCTCCTATTACGGGGATCTGGGCATCCTGACGAAAGACATTACCGGCAATGCCTGGCGGGTTAAGGGAATCCAGGACAAGACCGGCGGATTCGAAGGAGGGACCTTCTACCTGACCGATGTCGGCAACCTCATGGACACCGCGGTCACCACGACCGGAGGCGGGCAATACTCCTTCCCATTGCCGACCGCTCCCAAGGACAACGGCTATACCGGAGCCTTGCTGGGGCTCTCCACCTCCGGCGTAGCGGTGGGCGATTTCATCGATATCAGCGGGGACTCCTACGCACCGGATTTGGGCGTGGCGCTCGATGTCACCAACAATTTCCTCTATCCCATCGGATTGTCCAACACGGATGTCGAATTCTAGACGGTCCCGCCGTTCATGTGCCCGGTTTCGGGCATCCTTCCCAGGTGGCTCGCCTCGGCGAGCCACTTGGCTTCTGTGGCTCCGAGGTATGGCAACCCACCGTGGAACGGCTTTCGGTTTTCGTTGCTTTTCATTTCAGGATTCCCGCAATGCGGTTCCCAATGCGGGATTCTCGCGGAAAGAATTGCCACGAATCGGTTAAAGCTCTCGCGCGTGCTCGCGATACGCTCGACCCCATGGAGCAGCCAGCCACAACGGCAGAATCATCTTCGTTTGTAAGCTGGCTCGCGACTCTCACGCGGCCCGGCGGACGCACCGAAGCGGCGGGCAATGAAGACGGTCTGGCCGATGACGTCGCTCTCCTCAGCTATGAGAGCGCGCTGCTGCGGCCAACGCGAAGTCATGAGAGCGGCTTGGGCAGCGCGTACGGCGGTCATCCTGTTCCAGGACGAGCCGAAGCCCTCGCAGGCGCATTGCCAACCTTCGAGGCTCGCATGACGGAAGGATCGCCGGAGACAAGAACCGGCGTTGCGAAGCACGCCCGCTTCACGGTTCGCCTCAGCGGTCCGGAATTGGAGCAACTGCGCGCCCGCGCCGCCGAATCCGGGCTCACGGTCTCCGCATACCTGCGCACCTGCATTCTCGAAGTGGAGAGCCTGCGGTCGCAGGTGAAGGAGGCGCTGGCGCGGATGCGCGCGCCGCAAACGCGCGACGAACCGCACGCCTCGAAAGAGCCGGCCAAGCCGGGACCGCAGCCCGCGAATCGATGGCGAGCGAGGCTCTTTCCGCGCTGGAAGAATGGCGAGAAGAGAGAATGTGCGTAGCGGTTGATTAAGCGCAATGCCTTGCGCTACCTGGGAACGTCGATTCCGTTCGCCGCAAGTTGCCGGATGGAGTCCGCAGCCGAAACGTGCTGGATGAAGATGCCGCCGGCCTGCTCCCACAGGTCCTTGTACTTGAAGTAGTCATCCACAAGGATGTCTCCTGGTTTTTCCAGATGAAGGAATTTTTCCTGGGAGCGGCAAGTGATCATCTTCACGCCGGGAAAATGTTCCGCGGCCCAGGCGATCTTTTGCGGCTCAGCCCAGCCGCCGTGCGGGCAACCGGTGAGAAGGATCGGCTTGAGGTGAGATACCGCGTTGTAAAGCTGCAGGGCATCGGGCAGGAGGGCCAGGTTGCGGTAATAGTTTGTCTGCCTGCGAATCCTGCGCCAGAATTCCGGTGTTCCCAGAGATTTTTCCGCTTCCCGCGGGTGCTGCCCGAAGAGGGCCCGGGCGGCGGAATCGAAGTCGGCGAGGACGCCGTCGCAATCGAGGAAGATTTGCCTCATTTTTCAGACTAGCAGATCGGCCAATCTGCCGAGCCGCTTCCGGCGGAAGACCGGCTGCTCATGCGGCTGCCAGTTCGGTTTCCAGCAGAGAGAGTTCCTGTGCAAGGCAATCTTCACGATGCCGGTTGTGAAAATGCATGCGCCGGAAATGGCCGTCTTTCTCGATCTTGACCGGGGCGAGATCATCGAGGAAGATCGCTTCGCCGCAGTGATCGCAGAACTGAATCCCTTCGATGCTCATAAGACCTCCTCGCCGAGCAAAACCAAGACTACTTTCTCGAACACCGCGCGCCACGGAAAGTGTCGCTCTGCCTCCATACTTACGGCCGTTCGGAGGCGGGATCCATCGCACCTTGGTGGGAGCGCAGGCACAAGAAACGGCCATACAGTCGATCGGTGCATTCGGCCGGATGCGGCCGGAAGGGAGAAAGAGCGGTCCATCCCACCCTTTTCGTCCACCGGCCTTGGCCGTGGCCAACGGAAAAGGGCGGGGCAACCCGGCAGAAGGGCGCAGTGCAGTCCACCCTTTCCGCAAAAAGCGCGGAAAAGATGGGGGCGACCATGCAATTCAGGATCTATCTCCGAGCCGGACTCTTATTTGCGAGCCGAGCTACGCTTTGGCCGAGATCTCGCCGATGGCGCGAACGAGTTTATCCAGATCGTCGATCCTCGTGTAAACGTGCGGCGTAACGCGCACGCAGCTGATGTTTTCCCACACGATGCCCACGGTGTGAATCTTGTAATCGTTGAAGAGACGGTTTTCGAGATCGGAGGGAGTCATGCCGTCGATGCTGACGCCGCAGATCGCGCAGGAAAACCGCGCGTCGAGCGAAGTGTGCAGCTTGACCTTGGGCATGGATCGCACCCGCGAGGCCCAGTAGTTCTTGAGATAGCGGATGCGCTCTTCCTTGCGCTTGCCGCCGATGCCTTCGTGGAAGTTGATGGCTTCGCCGATGCCTTCCTCGATGGGGAAGCTGCGCGTGCCCAGGTCCTCGAACTTGCGGATGTCGGAGCTGTGCGGATCGCCGGCGCAGACCAGCGGCCAGACTTTCTCGATCCTGTCGGCCTGGATCCACATCATGCCCGTGCCGATGGGGGCGGAGAGAAACTTGTGCAGGCTGGTGCCGAAGTAATCGCAGTGCAGGTCGGGAATTTTGAAGTCCATCAGGCCGAACGAGTGGGC
>JASHTH010000641.1 GCA_030040655.1 Acidobacteriaceae bacterium
CCACCACGAAACAAGTGCGGCCTTCGCGCTCGGGCCATGCGGCCACCAGGCGGCGCAGCAGTTCGTGCTGGCGGCGACTGGTGTCCTGGAATTCGTCGACGAGCAGGTGTCGGATCCCGTCCGCGAGGGCGATGGCCGCGTCGGATGGCTGGCCGTCTTCGGATTGGAGAACGCCCAGCGAGATCTGCGCCACTTCAATGAAATCCGCGACGCCTTCCTCGGCGAATACCACCTGCAGTTCGCCGGCAGCATGGCGCAACATCGTAAAGCAGGCGCGCACGATCTGCCATTCGTCGTCGCTATAGCGCGCCGGCGGCAGGTCGCGAACCGCGGCCAGCCCTGCCTCGAGGCCCGGGACGCCGGCGAGATCGGCGATCAACGCGAGTATTCGATTCTTTTCGTGTTTGCGATCGGCCGGGAAGCCGTGTCGTCGATTGACCGATTGGCGAAACGAGCGGCCGGTAAGAAGTAAGTCGGCGAGGCACAAATATGCCAGGCGCGCTTCTTCGGCACCGGCGCTGCTCAAATGCGGTCCGCGGGGAAAGTCGGCCATCTCGGCCAGATCGCGGTGCAGCTTTCCGTCCGATTGTTCGCAGGCGAATCGAGCCAGCGCCAATGCTTCCTCGCGGGCGCCGGGAACCCGATCGAGAAGAAGGTCGAATGCCTTCAGGCCACCGCGGAGTGCATTTGCGAACGGGCGCTCCAGGCGCTCGCGCAACGCTTCCCAATCTTGCTCGTGGTCGAGCACGAAGTCGTGCATCCAGCGGTCGCGCTGCTCGAGCATTGTCACGAGCAGGTCTTCAAGATCCTCCCAGTTGTTGTCGCGCCTCAGCAGCAGCGATTCAAGAGCGGCCCTCAGCGCAGCATCGGAGCTGTCGATCGCTTCCAGCGTCCGGCGCGCGGCGCGGCGATAAAGATCGCGCCGCTGTTCGCCGATCGTAATGCCCCCGCCCAATGCGGAAAGCAACGGCTGTTGCAGAGCCAGATCGCGGCAGAAAGAATCGATGGTTGAAATGCGCAGTTGGGCGGGCGCCTCGAGCAGATCCCAACCGGCCGTGCGCGAATGCGCAAGAGCGCGGCGGGCAAGCGCCGGCATCGAATACCCGTCTTCGTCGGTGTCTGCTGGCGGCTCAGCAAGATGGTGGCCGGTCGCGGCGCGCTCGAGCTCGCCCAGGATGCGATGGCGCATCTCTGCGGCCGCGGCGTTGGTGAACGTAATGGCGACGATCTCGCCCGGCGCGTTGACTTCGCCGAGAAGGCGCAGATAGAGGCGCGCCAGGAGATCGGTCTTGCCGGAGCCGGCCGGCGCCTGGACCAGGACCGAGCGGCCGGTATCGAGAGCGCGCTCGCGTTCGCGCTGGTCGGGCGGCTGCAAGCGGGCGACGGCCTCACTCATCGCCGGCTCCCTCGCCGTTGCTCTCTGCGGCCTGGACAAAAGCGCGGCTCTCGTGAATGCGGCAGAGCGAAGACAATTCACAGCGCGCGCAGGTTTTGGGGTAGTCGCGAGGATCGGCCTCGGCGCGGCCGGCGATGAAGTCGCGGGCCAGTTGCTCGATGTGTTGCTTCCAAGCCGCGAGTTGCTGTTCGGTAAGCGGCTTTTTGACAAGGTCGCTGGTGCTGCCCAATTGATCATTCAACGTTGCCGCGGCGCTGCGCACGCGTCCGGCGAATTCAAGGTCGCCGGCGCGAAGCTTGGCGAAGACCAGGCCGCCTACGCCGCTAGGATCGAGCGCAATGCAAGCGTAGAGCGGTAGCTGCACGTCGTCGGGGCGAGGCAAATCCCATATCCTGGGCGACACCTGGCCTGTCTTGTAGTCGATGACCAGCAGCGATCCGTTATTGAGCCGGTCGACGCGGTCCAGCCGGACGCTAAAGCTCAGGCCCTGTAACTCGACGAGCCGATCCGATTCCGCATCGGCGACCTCGAAATCCTTTCGTACGGCCTCATAGTCCAGCCATTCGCACAGAAGGCGCACGAGGCGTGTTTCTTCCAATTCGAGGTATCGCCGCGGCATGCAGGCGCGAACGCCTTCGGGGATCTCCTGTCGCAAAACGCGCCGCACGTGGCCGGTTACGAATTCCAACCGGTCTTCAAGGCTGAGGAGATCTTCGAGGCTGCGAATTCCTCGCGGAGGAGGGTTGCCCCATATCGCATGGAGAACGGCATGGAGCAGTTGCCCGCGTTGAGCGGCGGTCAGCCCCGCCTGGGCAGGCTCCCATCCTGTGGCTCCAAGCCGGGCAACGGCGAAGGCTTTGAACGGGCATTGAGACTGAAACGTGAGAACGGTCGCTCCACTCCGGAGCGCGCCGGGAGGGAAAAGAATGCGGCTTGCGTCGTTGACTGCGACTGTAATGGAGCGTGGGCCTGGCGGCGCGACGAATTCCGGCGGCAACGGCTCGGGCACGGCTACGAGTTTCGCAATCAGCCGCGACGGGCGAGCCTCACTCCCTTCCTTTTGCTGCGCATAGCTGAAGCAAACTTCCGGCGCGGACGAAAGAAGCCGTTTCGTCACGACCTGGCCCAACTCCCAGTCGAGTTTGGGCGAGGCGTGGGGCATGCCGGCTTCGCGCTGCACATGGAGCGGCAGTAACGGATGCGTGGAGCCGGAGGCAGGCCATGCATCCTCATCCGCGCCCAGGAACCAGATTCCGTCGCCCGTAAGGCCGGCCGACTCGGCGGGACCTGCGATCTGGACCGGTGCGTCGCGCGATTCGGGCGCGAAAAGGGTTTCGTCCAAAGTGCGCGTCAACGCGGAGAAGAATTCCTGCCAGCTCATGCGGCGCCCGTCAAAGCCCAATGAGGCGCAGGATTCGAGAGCCTGCTGCCACCTTTGCGCGGCCTGGAAGTCCACGCTTGTGAGTGCGTGGAAGCCCGGCCAACCGGCGGTTTTGAGCAGGCGCGAAGTCTGCTCGGACCATTCGATCGGGCTTTGGGGGCGTTCTGCATCGCTGGCCAGGCGCCGCTGCGCCTCTCCCATCCGCTGCATCCATTGCGCGGGCAGGATTGTGCCGGATTGCCTCTGACGGCAAAACGCTTCCAGCGTCCAACGGGCTCGCGCCTCGCCGTAACTGCGCAACACCCGCATCGAGCGTTGCAGCCCGGCAGCTTCCTGCGCAGTGGCAGCGATCTGGCCGCTCGAGAGAAGCCAATCGAGTTCATTCTCTTCCAGGGGCCCGGTTAGCCAGCGCAGAAGCAAGTACGCCGATTTCACCAGCGGCGTTTGGCTCAGCGGAATTCCCAGCGTGAACTCGAAGAGCGGCCCAGCGGCGGCTGGCAGGTGGCGCAAAAACGCCCGTTCCGTCTCGCCGCGCCGAGTCGCGATCTCCGGCGTAACAACGAGCAAACGTGCGCCGGGGTTGGCTTGAAGCCGTTGCCTGCACCACAGGGCGCATGCAGCCAGCTCATATTGCGCATCCGGAGCGCCATGGAATCGAAGATTCGATGCAGCCTCGCCTGGAGCGATCTCGTGCCACGTTCCCCATGCATCCAGTAGGCTCCGCTGCATCGGCTGGATGCGGTCGAAGCCGGCCAGCAGCAATGGCGGCCGCTGCTTCGAGTTCGATTCTTGCAATCGCGCCGTCAGTTCAAGTGGCAAACGGTTCGCGCTGAGCAGGTTGCCATCGCGGCAAGCCTCGTCGAAGAGGGCCAGCCAGGAACTGAAAG
>JASHTH010000642.1 GCA_030040655.1 Acidobacteriaceae bacterium
CTTCTGCGGCTCTATACTATCCGTCGTTGATCGGGAATTGCTGGGACGACGAACTGCTGCCATCGGGCGATTAATTAGCACCCGATCCAATCGCACAGCCACTTCTTCGGGATCCTGGGCTGTAGTTGGCTGCAGATCACCACTTCACTCATTGATGTGGTCGTGGGCAAGCAGACAATTCTCTGCTCGCAGAAAAAAGCGTCCCAGGACCAAGTTTCGTTCTGGGACACGAGCACAAATCTCCAGTTTGAAAACAGCAGTTCTGAACAACCACCATTGTCCGCAACGCTGTCCAACAACAGCTTCACTTATAGCAATTCCTGAGTGACTGTATCCCGAAGTGGCTATACGCGAGTCGACGCGACCCCAAGGAGCGGCGACCTTGCACTAAACCCAAAAGGCCACAGCAACTCAGGAATTGCCGTAGCGGAAGGCCCACCTAAATAGCACCTGTGTGTCGGAGGAGGCCACGATCCGCCCATTCAGCCGTTTGTTGGGGCGAGATCTCCATTACACTCTTTGACCGGCTGTGAGGCCAGCTTCGATCAGACCTGGTACTGGTGCCGTGAAACGGCACCAGTACCTCAACGCGCCCATTTCCACGCTTACTTGCCGAGATTGCTCAGTTCTTCGAGCGTCTTTTCCAGGCTCGCCCCGTCTTCGACGTTCTGCGCTTTTTGCGCGGGGTCGATCTGGCGCAGCAGTCCGCAGAGCACCTTCCCGGGACCAACTTCGATAAAAGCTTCCGCGCCTGCGGCGATGAGCGTCTTCATGCAATCCACCCATCGCACCGCGCCGGTGACCTGGCGGATGAGCGCGTCGCGCGCGGCTGCGGCGGTGGTGACGAGCTCGCCGCTAACGTTGGCGGCGACGGGAATATTTGGGTCGGCCATCGCCACGCCGGCGAGCACCCGCGCCACTTCCTCCTGCGCCGGCCGCATGAGCGAGCAGTGGAAGGGCGCGCTCACCGGGAGCATGACCGCGCGGCGCGCGCCTTTGGCCTTGGCCAATGCCACAGCTCTCTCCACCGCGGCCACCGCGCCGGAAATCACGTTCTGGCTGGGCGAATTGAGATTCGCCGCGCAGACCGTTCGGCCAGTCTCGCTTTCGGCCTCGCGGCAGGCTGCGGCGACCTGGTCTCCCTCGAGCGCGAGCACCGCAGCCATCGCGCCCTCGCCTGCCGGCACGGCCTGCTGCATGGCGCGGCCACGAGCCGTCACGCTGCGCACGGCGTCGGCGAATGAAAAAGTTCCTGCGGCCACGTGGGCCGACCACTCGCCGAGCGAGTGACCGGCAGCGAGCGCCGGCCGCACGCCGTGCTCGGCGAGCACGCGCAGCGCGGCCACGCTGGCCGTCATCAGCGCGGGCTGTGTGTTCTCGGTCAGGCGCAGCTCCTCTTCGGGCCCTTCGAAGATCAGCTTTGCAATCGGAAACCCGAGCGCTGCGTCGGCTTCGGCGAACGTTTGCGCGGCGACAGGAAAGCGCTCGGCGAGCTCGCGGCCCATGCCCACAGCCTGCGAACCCTGTCCTGGAAACAAGAAGGCGATTCTGGCGGTCATTCCAGAGAGGATTGTAGCGGATACGGCGCGGAGCGCTTTGGATCGGATAGTGGATCAGCTTGGAGGGTGCGGGCTTCAGGGGGCACGGGCTTTGAAAGCTGCGGAAAAACTCGATCCGGAGGGAGGCGGGGGTTTTAACCCCCGCACCAAGCCAGCAGAATCACCGCGGGCTTTCGCACCGGATGGGCAAATTCTACGGATTTCACCCGAAATCCCGAGTTTCTCCGCAACCTCTTTAGCCCGTACATCTCCTGCCCAATATGATTCGTTGAGCTTTTGCCCCTGGGAGAAACTGACCCGCTCATTGGACCTGTCACATTTCCGGCGTGAAGGTTGAGGGCGTTGCGAGCCGTCCTATGACGGAACTATACTTGCAGCACCCGCTGCGGATTCAACTCGCGTCGTACGCCAGCCCGCAAATCGGCAAGAAGAGGAGGGACCTCATGCGGAGATCGTTTTTGTGTGCCTGCGCTTTCACCGGTTGCCTCGGTTTGGCCGCAGCCTCGTTGCCGGCACAGGAAGTAGTGCATGCGCTGACCGGCACCGTGAGCGCGATCAACAGCGTTGCCAAGACGATGATTGTCTTTCAGGACAACGGCTCTCAGGATTTATTTGCCGACGCTTCGAGCCCTAAAATGCATTTCGACTTCGACAAGAAGATCGAAGCGGAGACGACGCCGGCCGTGGCATTCAACCAAAAGGGCGCCTACGCGATCGTCTTTTATGTCGGCGAGGCCGATTCGCGAACGGTGGTCGCCTTGAAGAGTCTCGGAGCAGGGCCGTTCACGTCGACGGTGGGCACGGTAAAAAAGTTCGACAGCCACGATCATTCCATCTCCGTCGAGGATCCGTCCGGCGCGATGCAGACGTTCAAAATCGACGCTCAGACCGTGGCCGAAGGGGCCTTTGGAGCCGAGGAAGGGATCAAGTTCCACGCCAATAAGGGCGACCAGGTGCGCGTGGTCAGCAGCAAGGTGAATGGCACGCCGATGGCGCTGTTTTTGCGGGAGATGTAGGTCTTCGCCAGGGCTCTGACCCTCTGAAAAATGTATCGAACGAGGGTGCCCCAGGTCCGTGTTTTCGGACCTGGGAAAGAAGCTCCCCAAAATCAAAGCTACTTCTTTCGCGCGAAAATATACGCCCTACGGCTCTGGTACTCGACTTCGGGCGCGTAGGGGCCGCGCTCGACGATCTCATCGATCGCGAATCCGGCTTCGACGAGAAGACGGCCGATCGCCTCCGGCTCAAAGAAAAAGAATTCCATCGATATAGGCTGGCCCCAAAGCGCCTCGGGGCGCACGCTCTCGGCGCCGATGTGGAATGCGAGCAGCAGAAGCCCGTTAGGCTGGAGCACGCGCGCCATCTCGCGAAAAACCATCGACAACGAATTGGCCGGAAGGTTGACGATGGCGTAGAACGCGGTGATTCCGGCCAGCGAACCGTCGGCAAGGTCGAGCGCCAGCATGTCGCCCTCGCGAAATGCCATCGCCGGATTGAGCTTCCGCGCCTGATCGATCATCTGCGGCGAGAGGTCGAGGCCGGAGACCTGCACGCCGGCGTCATGAAGATAGCGCGCCACGTGGCCCGGACCGCAGCCCATGTCGCAGACTTCGCCGCGGCCATGGAATTCGGCGGCAAAGCGCAGCAGCAATTCGCGATCGAAGGGTTTGTTCTCGAGCTCGTGGTAGATGTGCTCGGCGTATGCGGCCGCGATGCGGTCGTAGTCGGCGCGGACGGTGCTGATGCGCTCGATGTCCATCTTGCTCGCTCCATCGATTCCTGAGGTCGAATTCTCCGTCAGTCAGCCGGCGCATTGCCTGTTTGTAAAGTCCCGGCATTCTCGGTTGAGTCTTAATCGGGAACTGCGTGGCCGGAGAGATGGGCGCGCACGTCTTTGATCGCGATCATCAGTTTTCGTCCTTCGCCTGGGCACTCCCGAAACCCATAGTTCTTATAAAACTCCACGATCTTGTCGTCGATGGCGTCAACGAGAATCGCCGCGAGGCCCCCAATCTCAGATGCCGCGACGGTTCGAAGGAACGCGTCCTTCAGAAGCGCGGTTCCGATTCCGCGTCCCTGCATTTTCCTGTCAACTCCGAATCGAGCGAAGATCATTACTGGAACTGGATAGTTTCCGGGCATGCCGGCCTGGATCGAAGCGGGAGAGCCCCCCGGCTTCACGGATCCAAACACCAGTGAGTAATACCCCAACACCACGTTTTCGATGTGAACGACATATGTCTGCGACGAATCGGCGCGCTGATTCGCAAGGGCATATTTGCGGATGAAAAGGTCGATTGAATTCTTGCCACACTTGAAATCGTGAACCTGGTGGTGAGCGGCAAGTTTCTCGACTGCGGAAATCTTCATCGCGGAAGCCATTTGTACGCGCCATCCAATCCCATA
>JASHTH010000643.1 GCA_030040655.1 Acidobacteriaceae bacterium
CCCCGACCAGGCCGAATACGGCCGCTACACGGAACTTTACGAACTGAACCGCCTGCACCTGCGGCAGATTCTGGAACAGGCATCCGTACCGTCTGCCGGGCGCACCCCCAACGAGCAGAAGATCGGCGACGAGTACGCGAGCTGCATGGACGTGGCCAGGGTGAACCGGCTGGGACTCAAGCCGCTCCAGCCGGAGCTAGACCGCATTGACGCCTTGGGTTCGGCAGCCGGGCTGCCGGCGCTGCTGGCCCACCTGCACGCGCTGGGCGTGAACGCGCTCTTCGGCATGGGTTCGGGCCAGGATTTCGCGGATGCCAGCCGGGTGATCGCGTTCTACAACTCCGGCGGCCTGGGACTACCGGAGCGCGACTACTACACGCGCACGGACCCGAAGAGCGTTGAGTTGCGCCATCAGTATGAGACGCATGTCCGCGTCATGTTCACGCTGGCGGGCGAGCCTGCGGTGCAGGCCGCGCAGGACGCGGCGACGGTGCTGGCCATTGAAACCCGTCTGGCTAAAGCGTCGCTGACCATGACCCAGCAGCGCGACCCGCAAAACCTAAACCATCCGGCCAGCGTGGCCAGCTTTGCGCGGGTGCTGACGCATTTCTCGCTGCCGGAGTATGCGGCGGCAGCGCACGCGCCAGAGACGGGACGGATCAATGTCTCCGAACCGAGGTTTTATGCCGAGTTCAATGCGCTGGTGGCCGATACGCCGCTGGACCGGATCAAGGCCTACCTGCGCTGGCAACTGCTGAACACCTACGCGGGGACCAGTATGCCGGCCAGCTTCGACCATGAGAACTGGAACTTCTACCAGCACATTATGAACGGGGCTGAGAAGCAGCAGGAGCGCTGGAAGCGGTGCACCCGCCGCGTGGACGAGGAGCTGGGCGAAGCCCTCGGCCAGGTGTACGTGGCGCGCTACTTTCCCCCCGCAGAGAAGCAGCGGGTGCTGATGATGACGCTGGCCATCGAGCAGGCGATGGACAAGGATATCGACGGGCTGGACTGGATGAGCGCGGCGACCAAGGCGCAGGCCAAGGAAAAGCTCCACGCGGTGATGAACAAGATCGGCTATCCGGACAAGTGGCGCGACTACAGCAAGCTGAAGATTGTGCGCGGCGATGACCTGGGCAATGCGATGCGGGCCCATGAGTTTGAAGTAGCGCGCGACCTGGCCAAGATCGGCAAGCCGGTGGACAAGAGCGAGTGGGAGATGACCCCGCCCACCGTGAACGCCTACTACGATCCGCAGATGAATAACATCAACTTCCCGGCCGGCTATCTGCAGCCGCCGTTTTACAGCGGCAAGGAGGACGATGCAGCCAACTATGGCGACATGGGATCGACCATCGGCCACGAGCTGACCCATGGATTCGACGACGAGGGACGCCAGTTCGACAAGGACGGTAACCTGCGCAACTGGTGGACGCCGGCCGACGTGCAGGGATTCAACCAGCGGGCCGAATGCATCGTGAAGCAGTACGACGCGATCGAAGCGGTGCCCGGCGTGCACCTGAACGGCAAGCTCACCGAGGGCGAAAATCTCGCCGATCTGGGCGGTTTATGGCTGGCCTGGATGGCGTGGCTGGACAAGGCCGATGCCGCGCACGAGAACATGAGCGCGAAGATGGACGGTTACACGCCGGACCAGCGGTTCTGGATCGCCTACGCGCAGCAATGGTGCGAACAGACCCGGCCCGAGCAGTTGCGCAACCAGGCTGAGAGCGACCCGCACGCACCGGAAGAATACCGCGCGAACACCGTGCTGAGCGATCTGCCGGAGTTCGCCAAAAGCTTCAGTTGCAAGAAGACCGACAAAATGGTGGCCGCGACGCCGTGCCGGGTGTGGTGAGGATTTGCCGTCCAGGCGGAAGCCGGCCCCGCCCGCAGGAGTGAGTGGCCGCGGCTCATTAAGCTGACCAGCTAGAAAGCTCTGAGCATTTCTGAAAATTCGTAGTTGGATTGCCGAATGCCGCTGCACGCGGGCGAAGCCGATTTGCGGCCGGGGCAGCTGCCGTTGTCGCGTTCGAGTGACCAGAAGCTGAGCCGCGAAACATAGCCGGTCTTCTTTACGAAGTCGAGCACCGTTTGGGTGTCGGCCAAGGTGAAGACCTCCGGCCGTTCGTCGTTTACGCCGATCATGACGGTAATGCCGATCTTCGAGTTCAGGCCTGCCGCTTGAATTTGTTTTCTCGTTGCTTCCGCCGCATCGACGGCGTCGGCGCCCATCCGGCCGTTGTTGTCCTCGCCGGTTCCGTAGTCCATGGCCATGATGTTGATGACATCGATGTCCAGGCCGTCGCGCGCCGCGTTGCGCAGCAGATTCACGCCCGAGTCGACGAGGCCGTTGGGCATCACTTCCAGCGTGTACGAAATGGCCAGGCCGGGGTTGGCTTTCTTCAAAGCGGCGAGTGCCTGGTCGCGCCGGCCGATCGAGGGCTGATCGGTGGTTTCCTTGCCTTCGAGGTCGAAGTCGAGCATGGAGACGCCGTAGCGATCGATGACCGATTGATAGAGCGCCTGCAAGTCAGATGCGGATTTGCATCGCATCGCGGGCTCGGTTCCCACCTGCCCGCCGAAGGAGACGATGACCTGTACGCCGGCATGCTGCAGCTCTTTCACGAGAGCCTGCACCGTGGTTCCGTTAGGGAGCTTGTCATTCGGCAGCGTCTGATGCAATCCTCCCCACCCCGCGGCGCAGCCACGATTGGTGGAAGAGAGAAACGCCAGTGTCAAGGCTTCGATTCCGGCCTTCTGCGTGACGGAGACAAGATCTTCGGCGGTGGGAAGGCTCATGTCGACGTAAGGAGCAAAGAAACGTCCGGCGGATTGTGCCGGCGGCACTTGTGGATGCTCAGGCCAAGAAAGGAGCAGACATGCGAAAGGAACTAGGCCGGCGGAGTGTCGCGACTTCAACAACGCGGTGCCTCAGGTTCTTCCGGTTCGGCTTTCAGCTGTCAGCCGTCAGCAATAGCGGAGAGCGAAAAGCTGAGAGCTGAAAACCGAGAGCTGATAGCTCCCTCTATGCTTTCCCAATGACCTGCGCCAGCGTGGACCCGATCTCGGCCGGCGAAACGACAACACGAATGCCAGCGGCGCGCAGCGCTTTCATCTTGTCGGCCGCCGTGCCCTGGCCGCCGGAGATGATGGCGCCGGCG
>JASHTH010000644.1 GCA_030040655.1 Acidobacteriaceae bacterium
GCGGACGTGGCGCGGCTGCTGAACGTGTGGATGGACTCGTGGTCGAACGGGCCGGGGAGCGATCCGCATTTTTACCTGACATGGAAGATTGTGCCGGGGCTGCGGCCGCTCAAGGACGAAGTGGTGGGCAATGTGGGCAGCGTGCTGTGGGTGGTGATGGCGACGATCGGCCTGGTCATGCTCATCGCGTGCACCAACGTAGCCAATCTGCTGCTGGTGCGCGCCGACGCTCGGCAGCAGGAACTGGCCATTCGCTCGGCTCTGGGTGCGGGGCGCGGGCGCATCGCCCGTGAACTTTTGATTGAAAGCATCTTGCTGGGTTTGATCGGCGGTGCAGCAGGCGTGGGCGTAGCGTTCGCGGGATTGCGGCTGCTGGTGGCCATCGGACCGGCGAATCTGCCGCGCCTGAGCGAGATCCGGCTGGATGCGCTGTCGCTCCTGTTTACGCTGGTTCTTTCCCTGCTTTCGGGATTGTTCTTCGGATCGATTCCGACATTGAAGTACATGCGTGCGCGAATTCCCGCGTTGCACGGTGCGGGACGCACGGCCAGCGTGAGCCGCGATCGCGGACGATCGCGCAATGCTTTGGTGGTAGCGCAGGTCGCCATGGCGCTGGTGCTGCTGGTGAGCGCGGTTCTCATGATCCGCACGTTCCAACAACTGCGGCAGGTCGATCCGGGCTTCTCCGACGCAGCGCATCTCGAGACGATGCGCATCGCGATTCCCTCGACGTTGATTCAAGACCCGGTGATGGTGACGCGCATTCAAAACAGCGTCATCGACAAGCTGGCGGCCATTCCGGGAGTGAGCTCGGTGGGATTCGCCGCCAGTATGCCGCTGCAGCAGATCGAGCCGAACTGGGATGACGTTTATGTCGAGGGCAGGACTTACCCGAACAACGAGCCGCCACTGCGGCTGTATAACTACGTTTCACCAGGATACTTTCACACCGCGGGAACCAAGATGATTGCGGGACGGGATTTTACCTGGACCGACATCTACGGACTCTGGCCAATGGTGATTGTTTCCGAGAGCTTTGCGCGCGAGTCGTGGGGATCGGCGCAAGCGGCGATCGGCAAGCGCGTCCGCGAGTACGCGAGCATGCCGTGGCACGAAGTCATCGGCGTGGTGCAGGACGTGCGCGAGAACGGCATCATGGAGCCGGCGCCGGCGATGGTCTACTGGACGACGCTGCTGAATGATCACTATGGACCGGGATCGTTTGACGCCACGCGCTCAGTGACCTTTGCCGTGCGCAGCAGTCGTGCGGGAACCGAGAGCTTCATCGCCGAGGTGCAGCAGGCGGTGTGGTCGGTCAACGCGGATTTACCCGTCGCATCGATCCGCACCATGGAAGATATCTACAGCCAGTCGCTGGGCCGCGTTTCCTTTACGCTTACGATGCTGGCGATCGCGGGATCCATGGCGCTGGCGCTGGGAATCGTTGGCATCTACGGCGTGATTTCGTACGCGGTGTCGCAGCGCACGCGAGAGATCGGCGTGCGCATGGCGCTGGGCGCGCAGAAGCGCGAGCTGAAGTGGATCTTCGTTCGCTCGAGCCTGGTGTTGACGGGGATCGGTGTTGCGATCGGGTTGGCCGCGGCGGCAGGATTGATGCGGCTCATGAAGTCGATCCTCTTCGGCGTCAGTCCGCTGGACCCGTTCACGTATGTTGCGGTTCCGCTCATCCTTGTCGCTTCGGCGATGCTGGCAAGCTATCTGCCTGCGCGCCGCGCGGCTTCAATCGACCCGGTCGAAGCGCTGCGGGCCGAGTGATTGGAGCGCTCACCGCGGCGCGTTGTTGCGAACTTTCAATGCGATGGGCTCGTTGGGGACTTCTTTCCCGGCGAGCCTGTCTCGGTCCACAAGAACGTGAGCTGGTCGGCGTAGTCTTGAATTTCTTGGTCGACGCTGACGCCGGCCGAGTGGCCGCCGGAGAGGCTGTAGTGCAGCAGGATGGGCCGGCCGCTGGACGAGGCCGCCTGCATCTCGGCGGTCATCTTGCGGGCATGCAGCGGGTCGACGCGCGTGTCGCTGTCGCCGGTGAAAAACAATATCGCCGGATAGGCCGTCTCGGTCTTCACATTCTGGTAAGGCGAGTACTTCAGCAGATAGAAGAACTGCTTCTCGTCGTCCGCCGAGCCGTACTCGGTGATCCAGTGCAATCCCTGCTCGAACTTCTGGTAGCGCAGCATGTCGATGAGCGGGTAGCCGCAGACCACGGCGGAAAATAGCTCGGGATGCTGCGTCATGGCCGCGCCCATCAGCAATCCGCCGTTGGAGCGGCCGGTGATGGCGAAATGCTCCGGCGAAGTGTACTTGTTGTCGATGAGGTATTGAGCTGCGGCGAAAAAATCGTCGAAGACATTCTGCTTTTTCTCGAACATGCCGGCTTCGTGCCACTTTTCGCCGTACTCGCCGCCGCCGCGCAAGTTGGGCACGGCGAACCAGCCTCCCTGCTGGATCCACCACGCCCATTCGGTCTCCCAATCGGGCGTGAAGCTGAGATTGAACCCGCCATAGGCCGTCATCAGCAGCCGCTCGCTCCCATCTGTCTTGAGGCCCTTCTTGCCGGCGATGAACATCGGCACCTTGGTGCCGTCTTTGGACTGAAAGAACACCTGCTTGAGCTCGTACTGCGAGGTGTCGAAGGGAATCTTGGGCTGAAAGAAGACTTCGTGCTTGCCGGTGACGGTGTCGAGCCGGTAGATGGTGGGCGGCTGAATGAACGAGGAGAACTCGTAGTAACCGTAGCGGTCAATCGTACGCCCCATGATGCCGGAAGCCGAGCCGATGCCTTCGTAATCGATTGAGCCGGTGGGCTTGCCGTCGAGTGTGTAGATCGATGTCTCCGGCTGCACGTCTTTCAACCGTTTGACGTAGATCTTCCCGCCCACAATGTTGAAGCCCTCGATCGCTTCCTCGCTCTCGGGAACGATGGTCGTCCACACGTCGGGCATGATGCCGGGATCGGCTTTCAGTATGCGGCCGTTGGGCGACTTGTAATCGGTCTTCACATACCACGCGCCCTTGGTCCAAATCGCCGAAAAGCGCGAGTCGAGGCCCCAGACGAGGATGTCGAACGGCGAGCCGGGCTTGGTGAGATCGCGAAAGACAATGTCGACGCGGCTGGCGGGAATGCCGCGGTCGATTTGTATGACGAGGTAGTGTGCGTCGTCGGTCACATGGCAGTTGAAGATGTCATTCGGGCCGAGGTCCTCGCCGTGAAACTCGCGCCCGAAAAGCAGCGAGTCCTCGTGGTCGCGCGTGCCGAAGATGTGTTTGTAGAGCAGCGTGCCCTGACGGTTGGTGCGCGTGAAATAGAGGCCCTTGCCGTCGGGCGTGAACTCGACCGACCAATAGAGTCCGCTGGGCTCCTCGTCCTCAAGCGTCTTTTTTGCCTTTACATCGAAGATGCGCAGCGTGGTTTCGTCCGCGCCGCCTTGTTTAACGCCATAGGCGACGAGGTTGCCATCGCGGGAAACGTCTTCCAATTCGATCGAGGTGTTGGGATCGCGGCTCAGCGTGGCCGGATCGAGGATGCGCTCGTCTTTGCCGGTCCAGCCATGGCGAACGTAGATGGAGAATTGCTGCTCGCCGGCCAGGCGACGATAGAAAAAGTAGTTGTCGGCGCGTTCGATGGGCGCGCTGGTGATCGAGACGCTTTCGAGCGGGTCGAGGGCATCGACCACGTCGGACCGGATGCGGGCCTGCTTGAAATAGCGCGCGGTGTAGGCGTTTTCGGCGTCGATAAAGGCGCGTGTCTCGGGGCTTTTGGCGTCCTCGAGCCAGCGGTAGTCGTCCATGAGCTTGGTGCCAAAGTAGTTGTCGACGACAGGGTTCTTATCGGCGTCAGGCGGAAGCGGCAGAACAATCCCGTCGCGGCCGTGAATGGTTTGCGGTGCCTGGCCGAACGCGGCGGTGGCTGCCGTGAAGGCGAATCCAAGACAAAGAAGAGCTATACGCAACGCACCCCCCTTTACAGCCTGTGGAAGAATTCGGACTGAGGAGGCTTTGAAAGGGCAAAGCTTCAGCCCTGCCCATCGAGCCTTTGATATTCGATCTTTCTTGCGGGCTTCAGCCCGCGAAAGTAGAGCCCCGAGTTTTCCCACAGCCTGCCAGTAATAAGCATACGCAAGCGGACGCATCGTCGACGAAGG
>JASHTH010000645.1 GCA_030040655.1 Acidobacteriaceae bacterium
GGACCCGACCCGAAATGTCCGAGTTGGCGGTGACTCGACCACAACCCGAAGAATCGACAACCTGCATTCACGTCAGAGATTTCGGCGTGCAAGTTAGCGAGTTGGGATACACCCCGATGTGCTGAGGTACGTTTAATAATTCAACTCGCCGACGGTCCAGTTTCCCGACTTGATTCAACCAGAACTTTCTAACGTGCTATTGCCTTGGCCTGGCAGCGATGGGCGGCCCGAGCACGGTTATTCCGTAGCGTGCGCCGATGGCATTGAGGCCGGGGACATCTCCGGGATTGGTCATGAAGCGTTCAGCCAGCTCGGCAAAGTACTTCTCGATACCGCCCGGACGGACGATCAGAAGCATTCTCGCTTCCTTGTCCGTGATGTTCTGAAAAATATGAGGAATGCCCGAGGGAGCATGAACAAAGTCGCCAGGAAGTGCCCGAAACAGCTCCCCATTGACTTCAAAGAGGAACTCGCCGCTGAGGATGTAGAAGAATTCTTCGAAGTCATGAGAGTGGAGTGGCGGCCCATGGTGGGGCGGACTCACGTCTTCAAGCACGGAGATAGGGCAGGAGGCAGATCCTGCTGCCAGCTTGACAAATGTTTCCTTACCAACAAAACGAATTGGCGAGCCTGTTATGCTCTCGCCGGCGGAAACCAGAAGCGGACGTTGCGCTTGGGCAGTGTTTCCTTCGCCGGGAATTTGTGTACGCGCCGCATGAAAAATAGACCACGTTACGCCGCGGGAGCGGCGTGACGTGGCGGAGTAAAAGTAGTCCACCGCCACATTCTGGTTCCACAGACAAGGGAGCTTTTCCAGGGTAACGAAAGAGGTTCGCTGCCCATGAGGGGAGCTTTGTGCGTGGGACACCGGAGGCATGTACACCGTGGAGATCTATGCGCGGGTGCGGCGGGCGGTTCTTGCGGAGGGCAAGAGCCGGCGGGCGGTGGCCCGGGAGTTCGGGCTGGCGCGGAAGACGGTAAACAAGATGCTGGAGTTTTCGTTGCCGCCAGGTTACCGGCGGCAGAAGCCGGTGAGGCGGCCCAGGCTGGCGGCCTGGCAAGGTGTCATCGACGCCATTTTAGAAGAAGACAAGCAGCGGCCGAAAAAGCAGCGGCACACGGCCAAGCGCATTTTCGAGCGGCTGAAGGCCGAGCACGCTTATCCGGGCGGCTACACCATCGTCAAGGACTACGTCCGGCAGTCCAGGATCAGCAGCCAGGAGATGTTCGTGCCCTTGAGCCATCCGCCGGGCGAGGCGCAGGCGGATTTCGGCGAAGCCGTGGTAGTCATTGCAGGCGTGGAGCAGACGGCGCACTTCATGGTTTTCGATCTGCCGCACTCCGACGATTGTTTTGTGCAGGCATTTCCGGCCGAGACAACGGAGGCCTTCCTGGAAGGCCACGTGCGGTCATTTCAGTATTTCGGCGCGGTACCCACGCGCATTCTTTATGACAACACCACGCTGGCGGTGGCTCGCATCCTGGGCGACGGCGAGCGGCAGAAGACACGCGCTTTTTCCGAGTTACAGAGCCACTACCTGTTTGCCGAGAAGTTCGGCCGCCCTGGCAAGGGCAACGACAAGGGCAAGGCAGAAAACCTTGTGGGCTACGCCCGTCGGAACTTTATGGTGCCGGTTCCTCGGGCATCGAGCTGGGAAGAACTCAACGCGCATCTGGAAGCCGATTGCCGCAGGCGACGCGAGCGCCGGCTACGCGGTCACACCGAAACCATCGGTGAGCGTTTCCAGTGCGACCGGGCGGCGATGTTGCCCTTGTCGGCTGTGCCCTACGAGCCCTGTGAAAAGATCACCGCGCGGGTCAGTTCCCTGGCCCTGGTGCGCTATCGGACCAACGACTATTCGGTGCCCACGGCTTATGGCCATCGCCAGGTGCTGGTCAACGGCTACGTCCACCGCGTGGAGATCGTCTGCGGCAGCGAAGTGATTGCCTCTCACCCGCGCAGTTATGACCGCGAGAGCGCCGTCTACGATCCGGTTCACTATCTGGCGTTGCTGGAACAGAAGAGCCGGGCGCTGGACCAGGCGGCCCCACTCGCTGGATGGGCGTTGCCGGATTGCTTCTCCCAGTTGCGGCGCCTGCTCCAAGCGCGCCTCAGCAAATACGCCAGCCGCGAGTACATCCAGGTGCTGCGTCTGATGGAGACCTTTGCGCTGGGAGAAGTCACCCACGCGGTAGAAGACGCATTGCGCCTGGGCGCCATCAGCTTCGATGCCGTGCGCCATGTTCTGCTCTGTCGCATCGAGCGTCGGCCGCCGCGGCTTGACCTGGCCAACTGGCCGCATCTGCCCTTGCCTACCGTGCGCACCACGCAAGCCGGCGACTACATGGCCCTGCTCAGTCGCCCACCTGCCGTTCCCTTGCCGGTGAACCCGGAGGCCGCGCCATGAGCATCCCGCCGCAAATGCCCACGCCCGATACACCGCAGGTCCTGCTGGAGCATCATCTCCGGGCGCTGCGTCTGCCCACCATCCTGCGCGACTACGACAAGGTCGCCCGACAGTGCGCCGAAGAGAAGACAGACTTTCCCCGTTACCTGCTTCGCCTCACCGAACTGGAGTTGCTGGACCGCGATCGCCGGGCCACGGAGCGCCGTATCCGCCAGGCCAGATTCCCGGTGGTCAAGGGTCTGGACAGCTTCGATTTCCTCGCCATTCCCTCGCTCAACAAGACACTGGTGCTGGAACTGGCCCGTTGTGAGTTTCTGTCGAGGAAGGAAAATCTCCTCCTGCTCGGCAACAGCGGCACGGGCAAGTCGCACATCGCCTTGGCGCTTGGGCTGTCGGCCTGTCAGCGCGGCCATCGCGTGCGCTTCACCACCGCCGCCGCACTGGTCAGCGAACTGATCGAGGCTCGCGATGAAAAGCACCTGCAGCGCTTCCAAAAGCAACTGGCAGCTTACCAGTTACTCATCGTCGACGAACTGGGCTACGTGCCCTTGTCCAAGACCGGCGCCGAACTGCTCTTCGAGATCTTCAGCCAACGCTACGAGCGCGCATCCACGCTGGTGACCAGCAATCTGCCCTTCGATGAGTGGACTGAAGTCTTCGGCTCAGAAAGGCTCACCGGTGCTCTGCTGGACCGGCTCACGCACCACGTTCACATCCTGGAGATGAACGGAGACAGCTACCGCCTCAAGCAAAGTCGCCGCAAAAAGAATCCACCTCCCCAACACTGACCCCTCCAAACGTGCCTCGGGGGAGAAAGGCCTCTTCCGCTACGCTCCAGAGCCCTTTCTCCCCCGCAAGACTCCCGCTGTTCTTCCTATAACTGGCTCCTTTTTACTCCGCCGCACTGGTTCCTCTTTACTCCGCCCTTGACACGCACAAGAGGGCGTATGGCCACGCTGCGCTGGCCGCGGCCTCCAACACCTGATCAGAAGCAGGGCGACCGGTCGAATAGGCCCAACTCCATGTCAGCTCTTTCCAGCTTTGACCCTTCGGCGGCATTCGCGTGTTAATGCGAGGGGGATTAACCACCAGTTCTTACATTGTACAGGCCATCGCGTTTCTGCCCCACCCAAGAAAAAATGCGACGACCATGCCCCAAAAGGCCTTTTGGAGTGCCTTAAGCAAATAGGGGACCTCTTTCCCCGCTCGTACCAGAGGTTCGATCCAAGATCCCGCGTATTGCGTGGCCCTGCATTTCCCCGGATCAACAGGGACGACGCTAAATCCACGAAGATCGGTGTCGTCTCCCGAAGGAACAGACGACAACAGATCAAGAAGAGATATTCGATTTTC
>JASHTH010000646.1 GCA_030040655.1 Acidobacteriaceae bacterium
GCTCGAAGAGAGAGAGCTTGCCTGCGTGTCCCAATATGAAGAAGATGCGGGTCCAGCCGTATTACATCCAACGAGTCCCCCCGCACCCCCGCAACCAGCAGCAGGATCTTGGACCAATCCTGCCGAATACGACTGGGAGATCTGCCCACCGTTATCGCCGACAAGGCCTCCGATACCCGCGTCCGACACGCCAGACACTTCTCCAGTTGCGTATGACTGAGTTATGATCCCTGAATTGGAACCAACAAGCCCACCGAGGTAGCCATCAGAGCCGGAGCTGGTGACTGCACCCGTTGCGAGGGATTGTTGCACGGTTCCCCCGTTTAACGCCGACGAGGCCCCCAGCCCAGGCGCCATTTCCGGCAGTGTTTACGGAACCGGTCGCAAAGGAATCCAGAACTTCTCCGCAGAGTCCGCCGGAAACGCAGGCGTTGGAGCCGACCAGCCCGCCAATCTGTTCTTGAACTTGCGCGCTGACCGCTCCTGTGGCGTGTGACCCGCTAATTGTCCCCCAATTTAAACCGGCGAGGCCGCCTACTTGATCGAAGATGTCGCCGTCTACAGGGGGACTGGTGTCGCTATCGGCGACACTGGCGCTTGCTTGGGAATTCGAAATAGTTCCAAAATTATAGCCAACAAGCCCCCCTTCCTGGGCGTAGGACCACGAGTTCGCGACAGATCCTGCGGCCGTGCTGCCAGTGATTGTCCCGTAATTGAACCCGACGAGCCCCCCGACGATAGACGTCGTCTCCATAACGGCTGTGTTTGTGTTTTCAGAACCCGTGCTGACTACGGTCACGTTCGCCGAGGAGTTGGTAATGCTCCCGCCGGGGGCCCCACCAATATAAGGTGTGCTGCCGTTGGACACCCCAACGAGTCCACCCACATAATTGCCGGTGACCATGCCCGAAACTGTGCAGTTAATCACCTGCCCATTCAACAGATGCCCGACAAGTGCGCCGGTGCCGAAGTCGCCTTCATTTGGATTGACTTGTGTCCCGGTGATATTCACCCCAGTGAGGTTGATATTCTCAATGACAGCGCCCGCGCCAGCGGTACCGAACAAACCGACCTCCGACGCTCCGCTGTAGATGAACAGGCCACTGATAGTGTAGCCATTGCCGTTGAGAGTGCCGGTGAAGGGTGTGGCATCACTTCCTATCGGGAGGAACCCTACACCACTGTTCCACGTCGCAGTCGCCGAAGCATCGATATTGTTCGCGAGTAGGTAATTCCCAGCCAAGTTATTCGATATGTTCTGCAAATCCTGGATCGTCTGGATAACGACCGTTGCTTGGGATTTGATAGCCTGTCGTTCCCTCGCGCTCTTCTTTTGGGCAAAAGCATTTGCTACCAAGCTCAAGCTTGTCGCGAGAATAAGGATGTTGCCCACGAATGTTCGATTCCATCGACCGTTCTTGACCAAGATTTCCATCTGGACCACCGAGGAGACCAGTCTCATCTTCTGTCTCCGTGTTGTTCCTCACGATAGGGCTGGCCCGTATATGCTTAACGGCATTTCCTCACAATTTCCTTTCTTGCCTTTGAAATGGCCGCATCTGGGAAACGCTTTCCGAGACGGTGCAGTCGTACCGGGTTTGCGGCGAGGCTGAATTTCAGAGAAATTGGCAGCCGGATTGCTATTGTGATTAGCGGATCGGCGTCTCCTCAGGTCGCAGTATCTTCTGCACTCATGGTTTGATTTTGAAAACTGTGCCCCAGCCTCCATCGTCCGCGGAGATTGCGGCCGTTCCATAGAAATTGCCCTCTTTATCGAGGACAAGTGCACCCGCGGGCTTGCCGCCGTCCGCGCCGTCCGCAAAGCGATGGAAGACAGTTTCGGTCCATGCTTTGTCCTTGACGGTGGGCGGAGCGAGCTTGAAGACCACCCCGCAACCGGCGGGCGCGTCGGTATAGGTGGCGCAGACTCCTTCACCGCCGCCAAAGCATGTGGTGCCGTAGAGGTTTCCTTTTGCGTCCATAAGAAGAGACGAGCAAGGCACGGCGCCGTCTCGCTCGTCATGAAACGCCAAGAGGGTTTTCTCGGTCCATCCGTGCGCTCCTGGAGAAAGCTCGAACACAGTGCCACAGCCCGGGCCCTCGCCGCAGTTTACGTCGCTTCCGCCATAGAATGAGGTCCCATAGAGATTGCCCAACTTGTCGAAAATTACGTCAGTTGCGAACCCCCAAGGGTCCGAGCTCCGGCACGCAGCGGTGTAGAGATCGGTCTTGGTCCAGGAGTCTCCCTCCTTGGCCGGCGAGGTCAGCTTGAAGACCACGCCGCATCCCGCGACACCATTGCCCAAATCGCCCCCATAGAGAGCCGTGCCGTACAGACCGCCCGGGCCGAAGGTCAATCCCGAGTCAATCCATTCCCCGCCGAGCCCGGGGTAGGGGAATTGGTATATGAGTTCGTAGTTCCACTTGCCACCCTTTTTCGCCGGGGGCGTGAGCTTGAAGACGTCCCCAACTGAGGTCCCGTTGTTGGCCTCCTCGCCAGCGTAGCCGGTACCGTAGAGCGTACCTTCAGGACCGCGAATGAGCCCGGATTCAGGCTGGCAGGCGTCGTTCTCCGGAGTGGGAGCGCTGGGCCAAAAGTGGTGCAGGGTCGTCTCGGTCCACGCGGCACCGGGCTTTGACGGTGGGGACAACTCGAAGACGGAACCGCAATCCGAATAACCTCCACCGGACTGCGTCACTCCGTATAGGTTTCCTTCCGGATCGAAGACGGGTACGCCAACCGGATCTGCGCCTTCGGGCTTTGAGGCGTCAAAACGCCAGATGACCTCCTCGGTCCACTTTCCTCCCTCCTCCTTTGGCGGCGAGAGTCGATAGATCGCTCCTTGCCCATCGGGGTAGCCGTATCCGATATAACCGCCGGCAGCGCTGCCGTAGAAGTCTCCGTCGGGGCCGGCCACCAGTCCGCCTGGAAGAGCCGCGTCGGCATACGACCCATTTCCGGCATACGCGGGGCCGGAGAAGCTGTACAAAACAGAGAATTCCTGACTGAACATCGAAGGGCACGCCAAAGCAGGAAATATCGCCAAGACGGGCACGAATGAAATGACGTTTCCAACGGACGCGAGCCGCTTCATCATAGTCGCCCCCTGAGACCTGATAATTGGAAAAGCTAAGCTATAGGCCGTCGTGGGGGAAACGCGATGACCCTCTGCAGGCTTGTCAGCCGCTCGATTGGGACACTCTAACTGATCATACCATACCAAAGCCGATAATTTGGAATGCGACAAGCGCTTGCCTTCCTAACCGATGAAATACATTCGCATGTTATGTTGCGCGTTCACCGGCCACGGCGCCATTCGCCGAAACCCCTCAAAGCGTCGGCCACCTACACAGGAACGCAGTACGTGACGCTCTCCGACAAGACCGCGGGGTGTTCGATCTATTATGCGTTGCACGGCGCGACGCCCACCGCTTCCTCAACTCTGTATACAGGTCCGATCAAGGTTGCCGGGACAGAAACCATAAAGGCAATAGCCGTGAAGAAGGGCTACACATCGAGTGCGATCGCTTCGGCGAAATTCTCAATCGAGTAGTTGCCCTCCTCAGGAAGCCAAAAAGGAGCGGGTGGCCCTTAGACGGAAGAGCGCTACGGTACAATTCCTGCAACCTCACGCTGCCAGACGCCCCGCCGCGGTGAGGATGAGTCAGGGTTCGGGCTCTTAAGACGAAGCTAAAGTCCCCGCTCTTTTCTTGTGTCGTAAGTCGTCTTTCGAACGATTCGGTCGAATTGGTGGGTGCTATGCGATCTCTCTTCTCCTTCCGCCGACACGCCGTTCCGCTTCCAGCGATGTTCGTTTCCTTGACGGCTGCGCTTTCCGTTCCGGCTTGCGCCGCATCGTCGCTATCGCAGGGCTCAGTTTCCCTCACCCCGAGCACGAGCGACGCCACACCGAGCATTAGCAAATTGATTCCGGCATCGGCCTCAGCCGGTGGAGGCTCATTCACGCTCACAGTCATCGGCGCCAGTTTTCGGCTCAATTCCATCGTCGACTGGAACGGCTCGCCATTGCCCACTTCCTACGTCGACGCAACGGAACTTCGCGCTTCTGTTTCCCCGCCGGATATCGCCACTGCGGGCTTCGCCAGCGTCATTGTTGTGAATCCCTCCGAGAACGACGGCACGTCGAGCTCGTCGGAATTCACGATAAAAGGAACCGTTCCGGCGAGTGAACGATTTGTAGCGCCCGACGGAAGCGATACCAATCCCGGCACGATCAGCCGTCCTTACCGCACCATCCAGAAATGCGCCACCACGGTCGCGAGCGGAGGACGCTGCCAGCTTCGCGCGGGGACCTATCGCGAGACCGTAACTCCTAACTCCGGAATTACCATCACGTCCTACGACGGCGAGCAAGTCACCGTCGATGGCAGCGATCCCGTGACCGGCTGGACTCTCTACAAAGGCTCTATCTACAGGGCCAAGGTGACTCTGAGTTCCAGCGACACGAATCAGATCTTCGTCGGCGATCAGATGATGACCGAAGCACGCTGGCCCAACGGCGATGACCTGTTTCACGTGAACTGGGCTACGGCAGAAGCAGGCACAACGGAGTCAATTCTCGTCGACTCGCATCTGCCGAAGATCAACTGGAAAGGAGCGAAGATTCATCTATGGGGTGGGACCGATCCATTCTCGCATCAGACCGGAGTGGTGACCACATCGGATCAGGGACGAATCACGATTGACATTCCCACGATCGCCGCCTGCCCTGCCATCTGCCCGACATCCGGCGGCTACTATTATCTGTTCGGGATTCTCGGCGCGCTCGACACAGAGAACGAATGGTTCTATGACTCAAAGGCGGGCATGCTTTACTTCTGGGCTCCTGGCGGCATCAACCCGGAAAAACTGAACGTACGCGCCAGACAACGGCAGTTCGCCTTCGATTTGAGCGGCAAGTCGAACGTGACGATCGAGAATCTCAACTTGTTCTCGAGTGGAATCACTTCCGACCCGTCGAGTGCGAACATTCTAATCGACGGAATCAACGCTCAATATCTATCGCAGTTCACCACGCTACCCCCCGTTCCGGGTGATACGTCTGGCTTCGGATTTATCACGGACCACTGGGCGGACACCGGGATTGTGCTGCAAGGGACCGGGAACATTTTGCGGAACAGCACGATCGGCTACAGCGCGGGGTGCGGAGTGGTGGTGATGAGCACAAACACAAGCGTCACCAACAATCTGATCCACCACGTCGACTATATGGGCGACTATACATCCGGGGTGAATTTCTTTGGAACAGATGGGAGCGGCATCGAGAACAATACCATCTACTCGGCGGGACGTGCGGCAATCTATGTGCAAGCCGTCAGCAATAGCGTTGCAAAGGCAGACATCGGCTACAACAATTTGTTCGACGCCATGATGCTGTCGCGTGACGGCGGCGAGATTTACACCTGCTGTGCGCCGCTCGCCGTTCAGGAGCCGCGCATTCACGACAATTGGATCCACGATACCCAGTCTCTGATTTCAGGAGCCGCAGACGACTACCCGTTGAGCGGTGTTTATATTGACAACGACGAGGCCGGATTCGAAGTGGATCAGAATGTGCTTTGGAACAATGAATACGACAGCATCTACCTCCACGGTGCGGATTCAACCAAGGCGAACGATAACTACGTCCACAACAACACAATCGCCGACGTAAGCAGCAACGCCTACATCTGGCTTTTTCAGATCCCTGACTGTGGGACCACGCGCGTGGACGACAACCTCGTTCTTGTCCCGGCGAATCAGCAGCAGACCGATCCGGCCTGCGGCGCAACCGATAACAGCTCAACCGCTCCGGGCGCGACTGAAATGACTCCATCGACCAGAGTGGGCTGCGACTTTGCCGGCTGCGAGTCCGAAGGCCCGCCAAAAATTCTTGGCGACAAGGTGGGGGCTTCGATCGCAGTTCAACCGTTGAGTGCAACCATTGGCGGCGGCGCCAAGGCTACGTTTACCGTGACCGCTGCAGGCTCAGCGCCCCTTCATTATCAATGGAAGCGAGATGGGGAGGAGATCCCTGGCGCAAACTCACCGAGTTACGCTACACCGCCGGTTGGCGCGGCGGATAATGGCGCAAGCTTCACCGTGGAAGTGAGCAACACTATAGGTACTTCGACAAGCGTCCCAGCGGTGCTTACAGTGAACTGAGCAAAAATCAAGTCCGCGAAGGACGATTCTGACCGTAAATAATTTGACCTTTCGGGTCATGAACCGCTTCCTGCCTGAGAGCAGCAAATCAGTTTGGCACGCGAGTTTCATCGCCATTACCCTGGTACAGGCTTTGGATTTTAGTCTAGTGAAACGTTCCAGGGTCTGGGATATCATTCAGCGCCCTTTATGGCAGCGTCCATCGTCATTGCGATGGGATCGCTGAGGAAGCCAATCGCGGCCGGGGCGTTGTCGCTGCAATGGCCGGATCGGGGCAGATTCCGGGGCCAGGGTACGGATTGTTGAAGTATCCGATATTCGAGCCAGGTATGGGCCTGATAATGCCCGTCGCCGCGTTCACCATGCGCATCACCGCGCCATCGTCGCCGTAGCTGGTGCAGTCCAGTAATAAGTAGAGATTGCCGGCGGCATCGGGCATCAAGGCATAGGGCGAAAATCGGCGGGCGCGAAGTGGCCGGTACGCCGTCGACTACCTGCAAGCCAGTCGTATCGAGTTGTTGGCCGCCGGCACCCCGGGCTCGCCAAAGTTTGACGCCGGTGCAGTATCAGCATGTTCTTTCCCGTCATGGTCGCGGTCAAGGAAGCCGGCTGCTCATTTCCGAGAAAGCCGGATCTCCGCAACGATGTCAACGACGGGACCGCAGTCGGAGCTACTCCCGTGCCGCTCACTGTCAATGTGGCTGAAGACGTTTGGTCCGCCGCTCCCCGCTGGAGACCGGTATCAGAAGAGTAGGCATCATGCGATTGTTCCACAAAGATTTCTTTTCTGGGTGATCAATTTTGAACAGATATTATCTGGGCGGCATGTCAGGGTCAGAGGTGGTGCAGGCCGCAAGGAATCAGATCGCGCTCGTTCAGAAACTGCATTTCTGCCGAGCGGTGAGCCCGATGCAATGAGCAACGAAGCTCCGGTTCGCGCCGGGACGTGTCGCTGACGCAGCGGCACATACCTATCCTGGAGCGGCCCAGTCGCGAAATTGACTTGTTCACTGCGAGACGTGGCTTCTCGCACAGTTGGGGAGATCAGGGATACAAACGCTCTCGAATGATTGCATTGGAGGAGTACTGCCTTGGATCGTAGAACGAGATTCGTCATTGCTAGCTTGCTGGTCGCATCGCTGACCTCCGTAGCTGGTTGTAAGCACAAGGTACAAACGCCGGTTGCCACTGCGCCGCCAGCCTCAGCCCCGGCTCCGACTGCAGCCATCACCGCTTCGCCGGCCGCAGTCACGGCGGGTCAGCAGGTCACGCTTAGCTGGAAGACCACCAACGCAACAACCGCTTCGATCGACGGACTCGGCGATGTGGCCACCTTCGGCAGCAGGACCGTGACACCTAGCGCGTCGACGACATATCACCTCGTTGCAAAGGGCAACGGAGGCACGGCGGATGCCTATGGTCGTGTCAGGGTAGCCCAACCCCCGGTTGCTGCAGAGGCCACGCCAACAAGGACCGAGGAAGAGGAGTTTAAGGCA
>JASHTH010000647.1 GCA_030040655.1 Acidobacteriaceae bacterium
ATTGACGAGTTCGTTGCCGGCATAATTGAGCGCCGTGGCAAAGTCGGTACTCGGCGAAGCGTCGTAGACCACGATGTTAGCGCCCTGCGCGACGCCCATGGCGGCTTCGATATCGAGCAGAACCTCGGTGGTGCCGCATTGCGCCTGGGTTTGCGTGCAACCCGAGGGCGACGTGCCTCCATCGATGGGGACGGCACTGAGGTGATCGATCAAATTCGAGGGGAGGCCGGCGAATTTGAGCCAGTTCTCCACGTCGGTCGTGTCGAAGAAATCGAACTCAAGCAGACCGATGCTCTGGCCGGATCCGTCGAGGCCGGGAGGCAAGCCGTGGGTATTCGTCTTGCCGGACGGCGTCAGCGATCCATTGTAGGCCGTTGCGATCGATGCGGGCGTAAAGGGAAATGGGCTAAACGCCGGTGTCGGGCGGGCCAAATTGCTGAGGCCGAAAACCGAGGTGATGAGCGGCGCGATGGATTGCGGCACCGCCGGATCGCTGGCAACGGCATGGAAGGTTCTGTTGCCCAGTTTGTAATCGTCAATCGCGACATGGAAGGCCTGCTGGGCCTGTGCGCGCGTGCCGATCACACTCATTGTGCGCCGGTTGGGAGAGTCGAGCGAAAGCCTGAAGCCGTTCTGTTGGAGATAGGCCAGTACCGCGTCCCAGGCGTCCTGGGAGGGTCCGAAGCGTGCGGTGAACTCGCTCTGGCTGATCGTCCTATGAAAGTTCGCGGAGTTTGGATCTTCCATTTCCTGCCGCAGCACACTGGCGCTCGCAGGATCCGACAGGTTGAGCACGACGGTGAGGGTAATCTGCTCCTTGTCCATTTGTGGGGTGTGGGGAATGAGGGTTGCGTTCGCCAGGGACTTGATGACGTGTCCCGGCAGGGTTGCTGTTTGGGCTACCGGCGTCTGCGCGGTCAGGGGCAGAATGGCGGCAAAGAAGATCGCGGACATCAGCATGCGGCGGATGTGCGAAATCATGGGAGCAAAGTTTGCGGGAAAGCGGTTCATGTGAATTTCTCCTCGCCTTCAAGAGCGAAAAGGGAGAACGAAAACTGTAATCGCCTGCAGGATTTTTCTTTGAAGGGCCGGGAACGGAGCCGGATGCAACCCCCAGCCGGCGATTCGCACCATCTCTTGCCCCTGCGATTGAAGCGTATAGCGCATCCTCTTCCGCAGCAGGAAAAGATGGAAAGCTTTCGATCGGAAGTGCTAGCCTAGGCTGATCCTCCGATTGAGTGGCTACACGATGGAGCCATCTGCAATCCAAATCACGCAGCTACTGCGCTCCTGGAGCCAGGGCGACGAGGGCGCCATCGAGAAGCTCATGCCGCTCGTCTATGACGAGCTGCATCGAATGGCTCGCCGCTACATGTCTGGCGAAAAGCCTGGTCATACGCTGCAGGCAACTGCACTGGTCAATGAGGCCTATCTTCGGCTGGTCAATGCTTCCGAGGCGAACTGGCAGAACCGGACCCATTTCTTTGCGGTCAGCGCCCAGGTGATGCGGCGCATCCTGGTCGATTGGGCCCGTTCGCGCCAGGCGGCGAAACGGGGCAGCGATGTGACCGCGCTCGAGCTCGACGAAGCGATCGCCATCCCGGTGCAAACCGGCGCCGACCTGGTGCGAGTCGATGATGCCCTGAAGGCTCTTGCGCTGGTGGATCCTCGCAAGGGCCAGGTGGTGGAGTTGCGCTTTTTCGGCGGATTGAGCGTGGAAGAAACCGCCGCGGTTCTGAAAGTCTCTGAGGAGACAGTGCACAGGGATTGGAGACTGGCCAAGAGTTGGTTGCGTCGCGAGCTCACACAGGCGCATCCTCATGGAACCCCGGAGCAACGCCATGGACACTGAGCGCTGGCAGCGGATCGAGACCATCTACCATGCGGCGCTCGATCAGGACCCAAGCCGCAGAGCGGAGTATGTCCAGCAAGCCTGCGGCAAAGATGAGCTTCTGCGGCAGGAAGTCGAGTCTCTTCTCGCAGAGTCGGACGACGGTGAGGACTTTCTTGAGACGCCGGCACTGCACGTCGCCGCCAGGGTCCTGGCGTCCTCCGCCACCGCAGCCGGAGAAACAACATCCGCCGGTTCTCTCCCAAACTTCATCGGCCGTTATCGCATCATCCGCCTGCTCGGCGAAGGCGGAATGGGCACCGTCTACGAGGCGGAGCAGGAAGATCCCCGGCGAGTGGTCGCTCTCAAGGTGATTCGGCCGGGCCTGGCCACGCCTGAACGTTTGCGGCGCTTCCGGCACGAATCCCAGGCGCTTGGCCGGCTGCAGCATTCGGGCATCGCGCAGATCTACGATGCCGGGACCGCCGACACCGGCTACGGACCACAGCCCTACTTTGCGATGGAACTTGTTCGCGGAGAGTCGCTCGATCGGTTCGCCGCTACCCATCCGATGAATGCGCAACAAAAGCTGGCCCTGATGGCCAGGATCTGCGAAGCGGTGCATCACGCGCATCAACGCGGGCTGATTCATCGCGATTTGAAGCCGGGCAACATCCTGATCGAGGAGACCGGCCAGCCGAAGATCCTCGACTTCGGCGTGGCGCGCCTGACGGAAGCCGAAGCGCAGCTCACGGTGCAAACCGAAGTGGGACAGATTGTGGGAACGTTGGCCTACATGAGCCCCGAACAGGTAACCGGCGACCCCCTCGAGGTCGACACGCGCAGCGATGTCTATTCGCTCGGGGTGATTCTCTATCAACTGCTCACCGGACAGCTTCCTTATACCGTGAGCGGCCGGCAGATCCCGGAAGCGGTGCACACGATCCGGGAGAGTGACCCGGCGCCGCTGAGCTCGATCAGCCGCAACTATCGGGGTGACATCGAGACCATCGTCGGCAAGGCCCTGGAGAAGGACAAGGCGCGGCGGTATGAGTCGGCAGCGGCTTTGGCAGAAGACATCGAACGCTCCCTTCGCGACGAGCCGATTCTCGCCCGGCCGCCAAGCACCAGCTATCAGCTCAGCAAGTTTGCGCGCCGCCATCGTGCCCTGGTCATTGGCGTCGTCGCGGTGTTTCTGGTGCTGGTCGCAGGCATCGCGGTCAGCACCACGCAGGCAATCCGCGCCAGGCGGGCAGAACAGGCGGCGATCGGGGAGCGCGACCGCGCCAACCGCGAGCGAGATCGCGCCACACGCATCACCGATTTCATGACCAGGATGTTCAAGGTCTCCGATCCGGGCGAGGCGCGCGGCAACAGCGTGACTGCCCGGGAAATTCTCGACAAGGCATCGAGCGACCTTACGACCGGCCTCGCAACGGACCCCGACGCGCAATCGCAAATGCTCAAGGTGATGGCCGGAACCTATATGAATCTCGGCCTGCTCCCTCGTGCTCGCGATCTGGCTCAAAAATCGTTTGACATTCGTCGAAATGTCTTCGGACAAAACGATCCCAGGACGCTGGAGTCGATGGCTCAGGTCGGCGACGTTCTTGAACGGGAAGGTAAGTTCGACGAAGCGGAGAAACTGGAGCGGCAGGCATTTGCCGCGGAACAGCGTGTTCTCGGCAGCGACGATGACTTGACGCTCAACACGATGAATCTGCTCGTCGTCGTGATTGGCGATCAAGGCCGCTTCGCGGAGGCGGAGAAACTCGATCGGGAACAGATCTCGATCCTTACTCGTAAAGTTGGAGCGGACGACTCGAAGACTTTCGCCGCGAGAACGAACCTTGCCGGCCTGCTCGCTGTGCAGGCGCGATACGCGGAAGCGGAGAAGGAGAATCGCGCCCTGGTTGAGATCGGCCGCCGCCAGTGGGGATCCGATCACCCGAGGACTTTGGCAGTGATGGACAACTTGGGCATGGCGCTTCGGCAGGAGGGCCGTTTGAGTGAGGCGGAGCAGATCTTCCGTGAAGACCTTGCGGCCCGGCAGCGCGTAGAGGGACCGGAGCACCCAAGCACGCTGGTTACGATGCAGAACCTTGCCGACGCCGTTTCCGCACAGGGCCGGTTCGCCGAAAGTGAAAGAATTTACCGGGCACTTACGGAGATCTCTTCACGCACCCTCGGACCGGATTACCCGCACACCCTGGAAGACGAATTCTCCCTCGCAGGTGTGCTTTTGAGAGAGGGCCGCGTCGAGGAAGCCAGGTCAATGTTCCAGGCCACGCTGGCCAAACAACTCAAGGTCCTGGGCCCCGAGAATCCCGATACTCTGTCATCGCGATCCGGACTGGTTCAAGTGCTGATTGCCGAGCATCGGTATGACCAGGCGGCATCGATGGCTCGACAGAATTACGAGCTTCAGTCGCGCATCCTCGGTCCCCAGTATCCCGACACCATCGACAGCCTGCAACTGCTTGGCACATCGCTGGCCTATAGTCATCGCTATCCGGAGGCGGCCAGGATGTTCCAGGATGTGCTCGCATCCCCGGACCCTTCACAGCCGGTAGAAAATCGCTGGCGCGGATGGTACGCCTTCGCATGTGTGGCCAATGACGCCGGCCGTGGCGACGACGCACTCAATTATCTGCGTGAAGCTGTCCAGCGCGGATACTCCGACGCTGAAGGCTTGGCCAACGACGACGACCTCAAGAGCCTCCGCAATGATCCTCGTTTCAAAGAACTCGTCGCCTCGCTTCGACGCTCGGCAAAGGCAGGTCAAAGCCCACCACAATAGGCCGGTCTGTCGCCAAAACTCGATCTGAACCGTCTTTGAGAACGTATTCTACGGGGATCTGACAGCTTAAAATCGAGAAGATTCTTCCCTGGACTTGCGCGGCATCTAGGGCGTATTCACGCTACTGACATCTATCTTTGGTAAGTTGAAGTAGATGGAAATCACGCCCGAGCAATACGAGAAGATTAAGGATAGCTTGCCCGTTCAGCGCGGCAACGTACGTTTGTTGAATCTCACGGTGTTGAACGCTCTTTTGTATGTTGCCGAGCATGGTTGCAAGTGGCGCGGGCTTCTTAAACACTTCGGCAATTGGCACAGCGTCTACGTGCGCATGAACCGCTGGGCTAAGAACGGCGTTCTGGACCGCGTCTTCGAGAAGCTGCAGTTGGAGCAGATTGTGCGCATCAAGATCGAAGCCTTTTGGCTCGATTCGACCATCGTCAAGGTGCATCCGGACGGCACCGGGGCGTTAAAAAAACGGGCCGCAGGCCATCGGCAAATCCCGCGGCGGATGGACCAGCAAGATTCATCTGCTTGCCGCGAATGCTCGAACGGCAATAACTCTGGCGCTGTCGCCGGGCAACGAACACGATGCGCCTTGTGGCCGGCAGTTGCTGCTCGATCCGGGACCGATGCCGGAAGGACTTCCGATGGTCATGGACAAAGCCTACGAGGGGGCTCAGACGCGGCAGACGGTGCTCGATCTGGGCATGATCCCGGTCGTCCCGCCCAAATCCAACCGCCTCGATCCCTGGGAGTACAACCGCGAGCTGTACAAAAAGCGCAATGAAATTGAGCGGCTCTTCCGCCGCCTCAAGGGCTTCCGGCGCATATTCTCCAGGTTCGAGAAGCTGGATGTCGTCTTCCTCGCC
>JASHTH010000082.1 GCA_030040655.1 Acidobacteriaceae bacterium
AGCAGCAGCGTGCCGCTCTCGGTGCGGTCCATGCCCAGGCCCTGGTAGTTCTCGGTGAATTCTGCTTTGAGCGAGCGCAGTTGATTGTAATGGCGGTCGACGCGCTCGGCGAGGTCGTGGAAGGTGAGCGACGGAGCTTGACTCGAAGAATATAGGGAGAAATAAGACAGTGCTGCGAAAAGGAAGAAACGGCAACGTCGCGTCGCTTGCCGAAATTTTGCTTGGAAGCGAAGGGTATGGGCTTTGGCCCGTGCATCGCTCCGCAAGATGAATCGGCGTCTCAAGCAGTATCCGACAAACCCCCGGCTTGAATGCTTCGTAATAGGGCACGACTTCAGTCGTACCGAAAAGAGCGTAAAAGCGACCTGGGCTTTAGCCCCCGGGGGCCGCTCTTCGGGCCTGATCTGCGGCGCTTTCGATTCGTCAGACACCGCGTAGCCCCTGAGGGAATTTAGATCGCAACGTCGGCCCTTCCCTCAGCGGCTCAAGCCACGACCTGACTGCGACGTGGACGGATGGGCTGAAGCCCGTCCCCTTCCCATAAAATCGCTTGCCTCATTGCACGGGTTGCGTGCAGTTGGTGCCGCCCGCCGGATCCAGCTTGATGACGCCGAACTGGTCGGTGCAGTAGCCGCGGTCGCCGGTCTTGCCCACGGTTTCCGGCACGGCCGTGACTTGGTAGCCGGTGAAGCGATCGGCGCCGTTGACCGTGACCTTCTGGCAGTTGGTGATGTTGAAGATGTAGCCTGCCTTCACGCCTGAAGCCAAATCGGGCTGCAGCATCTGCGCGGCCGTGGCCGTGGGCGGACCCGCACTCGGATCGCCGCCCAGCGCCGCCAGCGAGCAGGCATAGCCGTTGGCCGGGAAGGTCGTCTCGTACTGCATCTCCGCCTGCTCGATGGTTTGCATCGACTTCTTGGCGGAAGTCTCGTTGGCGTACTTCTTCATGCCGCCGATCGTCGGAATGGCCATCAACATCAGGATGAGGATGATGGCGATAACGATGAGCAGCTCCATCAGCGTGAAGCCGTCGGAGCGTCTGCCGTCAGGAGCAAAACTACAGCCGTTGAAAAGTTTCTTGCGATTCATGGGAGTTCGTTGCCTCAATCGCACTGCCGGGGAACGGGCGTTCCCACTTCAGCGTAGGGCTGCAATCACGCACACAACCCCTCCGACAAAATGCTACATCGAATCGACGCGAAAGGGGAAGGAAACGCTCGGAACGGTGGACTGTGAACAGTGGACAGTGAACAGTGGTCATTGAACAATGGTCAAGGCGAAGACTCCGCGCCACCGTCAGATAGCCGGGACACGGGTCAGTGATCGGCAGAGGAGAAAGGCCACAGCCGCACTCTGATCTGACCACCGTTCACTGTCCACTGTTCACCGCCGTCAGCACACCAGCCGCTTACGTTGTAGCTTGATGCCGTCCAGTCGTCCGAGAAGCGTCACGGCGATGCGCGCGGGGTCGAAGAGCTTGTGCGCCATGGCCTGCACCTGCTCGGCATCCACCTGGTCGATGCGGGCGATGATCTCCTCCACCGTGAAGAACTGGTGGAAGTACATCTCCTGCCGCGCCAGGTTGGCCATGCGCGAGTTCGAGCTTTCCAGGCCCATCAGGATGTTGCCCCTGAGCTGATCCTTGGCGCGCGTCAGCTCGTCGGTCGAGAGCGGCTCGTCTTTCAGCTTGCGGAATTCGAGAAGGATCAGGTCGACGACTTCGAGCGCCTTGGCCGTCGAGGTGCCGGCGTAGACGCAGAGCATGCCGGTATCGCGAAATGGGCTCAGGTCGGAGTAGATGGAATACACCATGCCGCGTTCTTCGCGAACGGTTTGGAAGAGGCGCGAGCTCATGCCGCCGCCGAGCACGGTGTTGAGAATCAGAGTGATGTAGCGGTTGTCGTCGGTGATGGGCGGCGAGGGCACGCCCAGGCAGATCTGCACCTGTTCGAGGGCCTTCTTGTTGCGCAGCACAATGCGCGCGCTGGGTTCGGGCGCGCTGAGCTCGGGCAGCGGCTCGCCGATGCTGAGCGAGGCGAATTTGCCTTGAACAGCCTCCACAAAGCGGTCGTGGTCCAGATTGCCGGCCGCCGAGAAGACGATGTTGCCGCCGTGAAAACGATCGCCGTGATAGGCGAAGAGCTTTTTCTGGTCGAGCCGCGCGACGGTTTCGGTGGTGCCCAGGATCGGCTTGCCCAGCGGATGGTCCTTCCAGAAATTCTGCGTGAAAAGCTCGTGCACAAGCACGTCGGGGTTGTCTTCGTCGATCTTGATCTCTTCGAGGATGACGCCGCGCTCGCGCTCGATGTCAGTCGAAGCGAAGATTGGGTTGAGCACCACGTCGGTGAGCACGTCCAGAGCAATGGGCACGTGCTCGGCGAGCGACTTCACCGTGAAGCAGATCGTTTCCTTGCCGGTGAAGGCGTCGAGATTGCCGCCGATCGAGTCCATCTCGCGGGCGATGTGCAGCGCCGAGCGCGAGCGTGTGCCTTTGAAAAGCATGTGCTCGACAAAATGGGAGATGCCGTTGGTCTCGGCGGGCTCGCAGCGCGAGCCGGATTTGATCCACACGCCCATGGCCACCGACCGCAGGTGCTCCATGCGCTCGGTGAGCACGATCAGTCCGTTGGAAAGTTCCGTGCGGCGAAGATTTCGCTCGTTGGTCATTTCGTTCTATTCGCAATCGATTGTAGGCCAATGTAACGGAAACGGCACGCCGGCGGAGTTGCGAACGGCAGCAGCGTCAGGATGGAAAGGGCCGGCCGCAAAGCGCGGAAGGCCGAAATGCTCTATGCTGACCCCAGCCATGACCGGGAACTCCAGCCAACTTGTTCCATTAGACGCGAAATTTGGCGGTCGCGGAAGCCTGAGGCCCCTTTTTGGGATGCCGGTAGCGGAGCTGGAAGCCTTGATGATGAACCTTGGCGAACCCCGATGGCGAGGCCGTCAGTTGGCAGAAGCCATGTATTGTCAAAGGGTTACAGAGATGGACGCGTTCACGACGCTGCCCAAATCGGTGCGCGGACGCTTGGCGGAGTCGGGTTGGGGGGTGGGACGGCCGGAGATTGTAAGCGTTTTCAAGTCCGCCGATGGGACCGAGCGCTACCTGGTTCGAGGAAATGACGACCAGACCGTGGAAACTGTATGGATGCCGGAGGGCGACGGCGGCGAGGCGGGCGACGGCAGTGAGGTCGAGGTCGAAGGTAATTCCATTCTTCCGTCCAGTCTCTTGTCAGAGCCTGTCCGGAAGGATGGGGCACCCGCGAGGATTGAGGATGAGGCGCCCACCAGGGTCGCAGATCGGGCGCCCACAAGGTCGTGGGACCGGGCAACGATCTGTGTCTCCAGCCAGGTGGGCTGCGCCGTGAATTGCCGCTTCTGTCTTACGGCGAAGCTCGGGCTGCAGCGCAACCTGACGGCGGGCGAGATCGCGGGGCAAGTGGTCGCGGTGCTCGATCGCCACGGTGCGGAAGTGGGCCGCGACCGCGTGAATCTCGTCTTCATGGGCATGGGCGAGCCGTTTCTCAACTACGACCATTTCATGGCCGCGGTGCGCTTGCTGGTGGAAGAGGTCGGCATCAGCCCGTTACGAATGACGGTGTCGACCTCCGGCATCGTTCCCGGCATCGAACGGTTCGCGCAGGAGCCGGATTCGGTGCGGCCCAAACTCGCCATCAGCCTGAATGCCCCGAATGATGCCCTTCGCGAAGAGGTCATGCCGATCAACCGCAAGTGGCCGATCGATGCGGTGGTCGACGCGGTGCGCAAGGTGCCGCTTCGGCCGCGCGAACGCGTCACCTTCGAGTATGTCCTGCTCGGCGGCCTGACCGACCGTCCGGAGCAGGCGGCCGAAGTGGCGCAGCTGGTGCGACGAGCGGGGCTGCCGGCAAAAGTCAATCTCATCGCGTGGAACCCGGGACCGGGAATCGAGTACTTCATGCCTTCGTTCGAATCGGTCGAGAGATTCCGGTGCAGGCTGGCCGGCGAAGGAGTGCCTGTGTTTCTGCGCCGGCCGCGCGGACGCGATATTTACGCGGCGTGCGGGCAGTTGAAGAGGACGCTAAAGGCGTGAGGATTTGCCCTTAGAAAAATCGGGGGAAGAGCGCCTAGTAAAGCTTCTGGTGGTGCGCCGAAGATGCGCCGGCGGACTGGCCTCACCCTGATCTGACGCGAAGCCAAAAGAGGTAAATAGCGACGACGAAAGCCAGAGGCCCCCCAATTGCGAGCCAGAGAAAGTGGCCTAGCGCTTGGCTAAACATGTATATGACGCCAACCACCAAGACAGCGATCACCGAAATTACCCACACCGCTATCTTCGCATTTCGCGGAACCATCGATGCGTTGGCTGGTATGCTCATGGCTTCAAATCCCTGTGCCTCGCTCTGAGCATTTGGTAGACGAATAAGAAGCGCCCAGGCTTTCCCCAAGTATATCACCTCGGCTTTGACGCGAGGGCTCCAAGCCCCACCGGCCAGCTCAGTCCCGCTGCGAGGGCGGCGGCGAACGTGGTGGGTTGGTACAAGCCGGTACCCACATAGGCGCCCACAAGGACGAAAATCAGCAAATCTATAATGAAGAGAAGCGCTTTCGGAGCGGTTTTACAATACTTCTCAAGCCAATCTTTCGAGCTATCGAACCCCTTCACCATACCGAGGACCCATCCCAGCAGCGACGCCACCATCACTGTCCAGAAGAACGGTTGCCTATGGATGTTCGGGATGTCTATAGGTGGCTTTCCCGGTGCGCCATTTTCCGGGCTTACCCTCTCCCCGACTGCCGCCGTCCGGCTGGCCGGAGACTGAGGGTACGCGGGCAATAGAGATGCACTCCACGCTGCCCCCGTCAACGCGATCTGCAGCACAATAAGGGGCCAAGCCAATCGCCGTTCGATCGACTTGAACACGTACCCTCCATTAACTTGATCCGCACACAACGCGATCGAAACTCACGACGCCAACACTATACCACCGAGAGTGACTTCACGCTGCGGGCTGGTCTACCGCTTCCCGCACCGTTCCTTCAGCTCTTTGCGGACGGGCGGCAACCTCGAATAGGTTCCTGGCTTGCGGATTTTCAGTAGAACTCAGCATGCGCGTGAGCACCTTCGGCGAACGCCCGAGATCGTCTCCGAGCTTGATGAAACCGATGGTTCCATTGACGTATTGCAGCTACTTGTTCTCCGGCGGCATCTGCAGCGGCTGCACGCTGCCGCAGTCGGAGCCCTTGTAGACCGATTCGC